>JAZNFL010000190.1:0-3562 GCA_045589135.1 Christensenellaceae bacterium | reverse complement strand
ATCATAAATTACCTCCATTATGTTTAATTACTTGGTTATATTGTAACCCATTTTTTGTAAATTTTCAATAGATTTTTTAAAAAAAATCGCCATATTTAAAATATTTTTGTGCTGTAACGTAAAATTTACATAATCTTACCGTTTTAAATAAAATTATTCTTCTTCTGATGCAGATAATTTTGCCTCTCTATCGGCAATAGCCAAAGCGTCTAACATTTCGTCTATATCGCCCATAACGAAATTTTCTAAAGAATACAAAGATAATCCTATTCTATGGTCGGTAACACGACCTTGCGGAAAGTTATAAGTTCTTATTCTTTCCGATCTGTCGCCCGTTCCTATTTGGCTTTTTCTATTAGCAGCATATTCGCTTTGATATTTAGAATTATAATAATCGAAAACCCTACTCTTCATTACACGCATAGCTTTTTCTCTGTTTTTAATTTGAGATCTTTCGTCTTGACAGTTTACGACTATGCCCGTAGGGATATGAACCATTCTTATACAAGATTCCGTTTTATTAATATGCTGACCACCTGCTCCGCTAGAACGACAAGTTTCTATAATTAAATCTTTTTCTTCTAAATTGACTTCTACGTCCAAAGCTTCCGGAAGCACTGCAACGGTAGCCGTCGACGTATGAACTCTTCCTTGAGATTCTGTTTCCGGCACTCTTTGTACTCTATGAACTCCGCTTTCAAATTTAAGTCTAGAATAAACCCCTTTACCACTAATAGACAAAGTTGCTTCTTTAACACCTCCGAGTTCAGTCATACTGCACTCTATCTCTTCTGACTTCCAACGGCGTTTATCCGCATAACTTAAATACATTCTATATAAGCGATACGCAAATAAAGCTGCTTCTTCTCCGCCTACGCCGGCTCTTATTTCGACTATAACGTTTTTATCGTCGTTTGGATCTTTAGGTAAAAGAAGAATTTTTAACTCGTCGGTAATTTGTTGAAGTTTATTTTTACACTCTAAAATTTCTTCTTCTAAAAGCTCCTTCATTTCCAAATCGGTTTCTTCTGCTAAAGAAGCTATCGCCTGATCTCTTTCTTCGGCAATTTGTTTATATTCTAAATATTTTTGAGCGGTTTCTTCTATTTCTGCTCTTTCTTTTGAATATTTTTGCCATTCTTCCATGTTTGACAAAACTTCCGGATCTATAATTAAATCCGTCAATTTGTTAAACCTTTCGAGTACGGCTTCCAGTTTACTTATCATTGCGTTTTACCACCTTGACTATTCTTTCTATACCGTTTAAATCTTTTTTGATCTCAACTTCTCCTACGGAAACAAAAATTTCTTCGAGTTTCTTAGCTTGACCTATTCCGCATTCCATAATCAAAACTCCGTTATCTTTTAATTTTAAGGCAACGGTTTGAGCAATTCGTCTATAAACGTCTAAACCGTCCTCCCCACCGTCTAACGCCATCTTAGGCTCGAAATCTTTTACCTCTTTTTGCAACGATAAAATATCGTTAGTTGGTATATATGGAGGATTGCTTATTATAACGTCAAAACTCTCGTTTTCTTCTAAATTTTCGAACAAATTACTTTGCTTAAACTTAACGTCTACGCCGTTTTTAGAGGCGTTTTCTTTGGCGAGTGTCAATGCTTCTTGACTAAGATCGATGGCTACGACTTCTGTCGTTGGTTTTTGTTTTTTTACCGCTATAGCAATAGCCCCACTACCCGTACACAAGTCTAAAACTTTGCTATCTTCTTTAACCGTTTTTAAAGCTTCTAAAACAAGTTCTTCCGTTTCCGGTCTTGGTATAAGAACTCTCTCGTCAACTTTTATCGTATAACCGTAAAATTCGGTACTTCCTACGACGTACCAAAGAGGTCTACCCGTCAACCTTTCTTTTACGCACTTATTTATTTTGTCTACGTTTTTGGCAGAAATTAACTTTTCAGAAGTAGAAAGTTCTGACCTTTTTAATCCGGTGTATTCGCAAATTATCCATTCGGCTTCGCTTGGTTCTAAAATTTCTCCTTGTTTTAATTCTTCGGTTATTCTTTTTAAACAAGCGTTGACTTTTTCTGGCACGATAAATTTGCTTTCCGGAATGCTGGCGTCTGCATCCATCTCTAAAACCTTTTTAAAAGAATTAATAGCAACCTCTATCATATCGTCCGTCGGCTCTTTAGTCGTAATTCTTTGAAGCAATAAACCGGGCGCTTTTAAAGGATAAAAGACAACACAATCGGTCTTAGCTAATAATTTTAATAACTCGTAAGAAAAACCCGCAACAACCGGCAAAAGGGAAATTTTTAACAACATACGCCAAACTCCCGTAACTCCGATAAACGTGTTTGCCAAAGAGAAAACCAAAATACTTATAAGCATTACGAAGAACATAAAAGTAGTCCCGCATCTATCGTGAACTCTTGAACACTTTCTGACGTTTTCTACAGTCAATTCCATGTTATTTTCGTAACAAGAAATAGTTTTGTGTTCTGCCCCGTGATACATATAAGTTCGCTTTATATCCTTCATTAACGAAGTAAGCAAAATATATAATACGAATATTAATATTCTAATTAAGCCTTCTATAAGATTGTATAAAAAACCCGTTTGACTTATCTTTGTAAGTTTTGCTATTAAAGTCGTAACCCATTGAGGGCACATTATAAAAAGAAAAACCGAAAAAAGTAAACCCAAAGCAACCCCAAAGAACATAACTACGCTCATAAGGTCAACCTTGATTTTACTTGCAAGCCACTTTTCGAACTTAGACGGCTCTCCTTCTCCGTAAACGTCGGCAGATCTCATCAAAATTTTAGTGCCGGTAACCAAAGAAGAAAAGAAATTAATACAGCCTCTTATAATAGGCACTCTATAAATAAAACTTTTTTCGGAAACAGGCTTAATTCTAACGGCTTCTTCTCTCATAATGCCATCGGCATCTCTTACGGTTGTAACAAGAGATTTTGCCCCTCTCATCATTACACCTTCCAACACCGCTTGTCCGCCTATAGACGTTCTGTTTTTACAGGTTTTGTTTTTTTCTTTATCTTTCAAAATTTACCTCTATAACAAAATAGCTCTAAGTTTAACCCTTAGAGCATAATGTTTACAATTAAATATTTTTGTTAAACGAAAAAGATTATAAGCTGTATCTTTTCTTAAATTTATCAACACGACCACCTGCATCAACTAACTTTTGCTTTCCTGTAAAGAAAGGATGACATTTAGAGCAGATATCTACTTTAAGAACTTCTACGTTCTTAGTGGAACCGGTATAAAACGTTTCTCCACATGCGCATTGAACCTTTACTACTTTGTAATTCGGATGTATATCAACTTTCACAATATTCACCTCACATAAATTATTTGCTATGCTATTATATTATATTTTTTTAAAATAGTCAACTGCTTTTTAGCCTATTACTCTTATTTTATTAATTTTTTTGCCGTTATTTTCAATTACGACGTGCGAAGAACTAATATCTTTTACGTGTAGCCAAGTATCGTCTGGTTTTGCCGAAAAAGTAACCCTTTCGTTTTCTATATTACTTCTACCAACTTTAACAGTAAAACCTTCAATTTCAT
>JAZNFL010000189.1:0-6087 GCA_045589135.1 Christensenellaceae bacterium | reverse complement strand
CACCAACGAGAACTTTCTTCGTCCCACACCGAACGAACGGGAACGTTGTCAAAAAATCTAATAGAAGTTTTAATCATTTTTACCCTCGCTAACAATTTCTAAAATATCACTTAATCCACAATCAAGAGCGTCACATATTTTAAGAAGAATATCCATATGCACGGTTTCGTTTCTGCCGAGCTTTGCCATAGCGGTAGTAGTGATGCCGGCTTTTAGGCGTAAATCTTCTTTGCGCATATCTCTATCGATAAGAATCTTCCACAATTTTTTATAACTTGCAACCATTTTGTAGCCTCCTAAAAGAAAGTCTGTAAGTTATTTTATCCATTATACCATATATAAATAACTTTATCAAGATATTCTCTAATATTTAGAGAAACGTTTTTATAAATTTAAAGCAAAAAAAGACAACGACTTTACCTTAACAAAATACAACTTGCCGTTAGGCAAATATTACTTTGCGTTGGCAAAGCCCCAACTTTAAGCCTGCGATAGAGCTTTTAAAGAACTTTATTAAATCAACGCTTATACACTTGAGCATTTGTGCAATTAGCCTTACAATCGATTTATCGGGCTTATACTATGGCGTTTTACACAAAACGCAACTACCACACGATTTAAGGCAAAAAAATAAACCCCTGAAGTCGGATATAAAAGCGATATATATCCGACCACAGAGATTGCAAGGTCGCTAAATCCTTATTCGTCTATTAAACGAATGGGGTTTATTTATAAATAATTGACATGTTTTTAATACAAATTATTTTTGTTCGTTGTTAGGTTGGCCCATCATAGGATTGCCGCCCATCATTGGGTTACCACCCATCATAGGGTTTCCACCCATCATAGGATTGCCCATCATAGGTTGTTGTCCCATCATAGGTTGACCCATACCCATCATACCCATAGGTTGAGCATTTTGGTTAGCAAACATCATACCCATAGTGTTGTTCATGTTGTTCATAGTAGATTTTTGCTTTCTGATGAGTTTCTTTAAACCTTCGATAGCGTTTTCGGTAGCAGCATTTGCAGTAAATCCGTAAGATAACTTATCTCCCATAGATTTAATAACGAATCTTTGAGTATTTACAGTAGTATCTTTATCAGTCTTTTCTGCACTGTCAGCAGCTTTAAGAACGGTGCTTTCTTCAGAAACGGAAATACCGTTAATATCGCTAAAGAATACTTCTTCAGTCTTTTCGCTAAGGTGAGTAGGATCAGTCAACTTAAACTTAGCGTTGTAAACGTACATTTGAGTTTGGCTGAAGAAGAACCAAGTGTATTCGTGACCGTTAGTTCTGTATTCACCAGCGTTAGATCTTCTATACCAACCGTTGTAATCTTTACCATGTACACAGAAAGGAGCGGTAGTGTTAGGCATAGGAGTTAAATCTTCGTTAAGGAAAACTTCCTTAGGTTCTAAACCTAATTTTTGAAGACCTTTTGCTTGAAGATTGAGTTCTTTTACAGTTTTTTCTAAAAGTGCATTGTATTCTTTATACCAATTGTTTGCACAATAGTCGAATTTTGCATCCCAATCTTTTTGAGCTGCTTTTTGTTTGTTTGTCTTTAAGATAGGATTAACGATACCTAAGAAGATTAACAATGCAGCTACTGCAAGACCTACAACAATAAAAAATCCTTTAAGAACAAAACCTAAAATTAAAGCTGCAATACCGATAAGAGCAAGCTTAAGGTTGTATTTGGTTTTATAAACAACAGGTCTGTTGCCAAGACCATAGTTAGTAGTAAAATACTTATTAATATTAAATACTGGCATGATTTACATTTTCTCCTTTAAAAATTTCTTGGTCTTTGTACTTTTAACATGTCAAATAATTCAATTTCGTCTTCCTCTGTTAATCCGAATTCTTGTGCGGTATTTAACAGTTCGCTTGAGGAAGGAGATAACGGTAAAAAGTTTTTCTCGTAGAAATCTTTTGCAATAAATGCTTTAAAGAAATAATATTGCGGGTTGTTTGGATTGATAGAAATTGCTACGTTCAATTTTTCTAAAACGTTGCGCATTTCCGTTTCGTAAGACTCGTACGGTCTTTTTCCTCCAAGTAAAGATACGGCGTAATAGAAATAAGCGTCCGGATTGTAAGGATTCATAGAAATCGCCCATTGGAATGCTTGAACAGCCATCATATAAGCTTTGCTCTCTAAATAGAAAAGACCTAAAGACATATACAAAGAAGGATCGTTAGGACACTGAGCCCCGATTTGCTTAATTGTATTGATATACATAGGTATCTTTGCCGGAGCAACCTTTTTGACTTGCTTAAACGATTGTACGTTTATAATTTCGTCACAAAACGTACATTTGTAAGTTCCTAAAGACGAATCCGTGCTAAACGATTGAAAACATTGCGGACACGTAATTTTTATCTCTGCCATAATCTTTTACCCCACCTAAATTACATTTTTTTTGCAAGTTTGAGCATTTCTGCTCTTTGATCTACGAGATTGTCGAGCTTTTTAATTAAAGCTGAAAGCTCGTCGTTATTGGTACATTCTTCTATGGCGTCGATAGCCATATCTATTTTAAGTTCTATCTGCTTGGTTTGCGGATAAGACTTATAATCGCTATATCTAA
Organism: Christensenellaceae bacterium; assembly: GCA_045589135.1. Lineage (GTDB taxonomy): Bacteria > Bacillota > Clostridia > Christensenellales > Borkfalkiaceae > CAKQKQ01. The sequence goes on along the minus strand of JAZNFL010000189.1, from coordinate 3,488 downwards.
TTTTGTCTGCTAAAAAGCTGAGCTTTTGTTGAAGGTCTGCGTCTTCTACAGTCTTTGCAATACCTGCAACTCTTGCGTACGTCATGTTTTTAGCTAAAACTTGTTCTTTTTGTACTTGTACGTTTTGGCTTACGTAATTTGCTCCGGATATCATCATAAAGAAGATAACCACAAAGATTACGAGCACTACTAACTCTATTATAATTAACCACTTTACGGTAAGTACGTTTTTAAGCAACATAAATAACGTACCGAGCAATATTTGAGTTATTGCATAAGACGCAAAGATTCTAAATATCGGCAATCCGAATACGAGATTAGTTCCGTTTGTCCATCTTAAAGGGAAGAAGGTGTACAAAAGAACAACGACCATTGGGAGCATTACAAACGCATAAGCCCACCAAAACGTTGCGTTTTTGTATACGCCGGACGTTATTAAGAAAAGCAATGCGTTATATACGACCATTACAGCAATAATAATTATTCTTGCAATGGCTTTTTGAGATAACTTCATTTTAAATATTCCTCCTTATTAGCCGAGCTTTGTTCCGCAACTGTTACAGAACTTTGCGCCTTGTTCGTTTACCGTACCGCAAGAAGGACAAATATTTTCTTTAGGTTGTTCTAATAAAGCACCGCATCCGTTACAGAACTTAGCACCCGGAGCGTTTTCTGCTCCACACTTAGGACAAACGTTTTCTTTAGGTTGTTCTAATAAAGCACCGCAACCACCGCAGAACTTAGCGCCCGGAACGTGTTCTGCTCCACACTTAGGACAAGCGTTTGCTTTAGGTTGTTCTAAAGAAGTACCGCAACCACCGCAGAATTTAGTGCCGGGAGCGTTTTCTTGTCCGCACTTAGGACAAACAGGGCCCTTAGGAACTAAACTTTGACCGCAACCGCCACAGAATTTTGTACCTGCAGGATTTTGAGTTTTACAAGTAGGACAAACGAGAACGGCTGGTTGTTGTTGAGCGTTAAATTGGTTAGGATTTAAAGCGTTAGAAGCTAAGTTGCCCATTGCCGAGCCTAAGCCACCGCCAAGACCTAATCCCATACCGAGACCTACGCCTGCCCCTACGAAGCTTGTGCCACCGCCAATACCGCTTTGGTTGCCCGCTGCAGTTTGTAAAACGTCGTAACCTCTTTCCATACCGTAGTAACCGGTGTTGCCCTTTGCTGCCAAAACTTCTGCTTCTGCAAAGCCTTGTGCTTTGGTTTGGTAACCCATAACGTCGCCTTCTGCAAAGCCGGTTGTTCTTATACGTTGAGCGTCGAGCTTCATTCTTTGTTGCTCTTGTCTTCTCTCCGTAGTAAGATTATCCATAAACTCTTCTATCTTAGCTACGTCTTCCGGATTAGGTATTAAGTTGCAAGTTGCTTCTTTAAGGTAAAGACCGTATTCTTCGAAGGTCTTCTTTTCTCTGACGAGTTTTGCGATCTTTTCGGCAATGCCGGCTCTTCTCGTTGCTAATTCTTCGTAACGAATAAACTTTTTGCCCTTTGCCTTATTGTCGTTAAATCCGTCGTCGTAATCTATATCTTCGAGCAAAGCTTCGAAAGCTATAGAAACGGCTTCGTTTTTCCATTTATCTCTTAAACCTTCGTCTAAGTTGTCAGAGTACCAGCTGCTTGCTTGACCGCTGACTTTATGTATAAATCTAATAGAGTCGCTTATGGTGAACATCATGTAACCGCTTGCGCCGATCTTAATTTTAAGTTCGGAATCGATATCGGTCAATTGTTGTCCGCCACCCCACGTAAACTTAACAGGTTTTTCTTTATTGATAAAGTAAACGTAGCAATTAAAAGCGTGCCCGCCTTGATAATTTTTGTTGTAGAACTTGCGCATCTTTGGGACTTCGTTAGTTTCGAGAACGTATCTGCCCGCAGTAAAGATTTCTGCATCGCCGTCTTTAACGAAAACTGCTTCTTGTCCGGGCGCAACTTCTAAAACCGTACCGGAAATAAAATCGGTTTGCGGATGTCTTTGCAATATCTGTTCTGGAACGAGATTGCTTTTGAGCACCGGGATTTTATTTTCTTCCGGGATTTTTCTGCTAAAGAAACCCATCTGTATTTACCTCCTTATTTATCTGCTTTATTTTTGCTTATATCTGCGCCAACCCGCATTTTATAGCGAATAAACCGCAGTAAAAAACCATTAAAAATTTTTATATTCAACAAAAAATGTCATAATTTTAACAAATTTGTCACATATTGTTCTTATTATATCATTATTTTTTATGTCAGTCAATAATTTTTATTAATTTTGCCAAAAAATAAAAGCGTTTTTTAGATAAAAATTAAATAATTTTTTACTCTTTTTGCCACGTTTGGAAAATTAAATAAAAAGAACCAAATTTTTTACATTAAAAACTACTTTTAAAACAAAATAAAATTTACAACGTCAAATTTTTGTCAACACACGTTTTCAAATTCATTTTTTACACTTTTACACCACCAATACGACACTTTTTCTCTCGTTGCAACCTGCATCTCTGCTAAACTTCACGTTTTTATCTTTTACAACACTTAGATGTCCCACTCAAACCTAAACTATCACTCACAATCTCACGTCCAACAACTCTATCAATCGTTCGTTCTCTTCCCCCCACAAAACCTTTGCGGTGGTTTTTTTATTGTTAAGCTTAAAAAAAATCAAATGATTTTTGTTTTTGAGAAAAAATATCTTTACAAAACAAATATAGTTTTTTATATCTTAAAATTTTTTTCGGTAGAAACACCCGTCCAACAAACCTATCAATCGTTCTTTTAAACACACATTTTCTCTTTATCCAATCCTAAATTTAAGTGACGTTCTCACACTTTGCTCTAATTCATTCATTCACAATCCTAGACAACAACGACTCAACACTTCCCGCACCACCACGCACAACAACAATCAAATCTCATTCACTCTCAAACCAACACCAAAACGTTTTACACCCGCCACCACAAACACTTGTACCTACCACACACAACGACTCAACACACTAACCACCTACACACCACTCTATATTTCTCACACCTACCCACACCCATTACTACACACCATAACGCACACCGAAAATCTACTCTCTTTTTCTATACTTACCACCAACACACGTTCTTGCGTTTCAACCCCAAAACCTTTAGATAACCTTTTTGCCAACTTAAAGTTGCTTTTGTTTTATTTTTGTGTTACAATGGTTGCATATTTTATTTTAAGACTTAACGTCGCAATCAAATGGTTTTAATCACTAATCGTCTAACCGTGCAGTTTTTATCGTTGTCAGTTTACTATGCTTACCTTTTGCGTAAACGCTAAAACTTAGAGCGACAAACTTTGTTAGATACTTTAATTTAAGTAAACCGTAAGCTTATAAATTACTAACTGTAAGGCTTATAATTCGGCAACTTACCTAAGATTTTGCGACGAAACTTTTACGGTACTCTAATGAAGAAAAGCAATCGTTATAAAAATTATTTTATAAACTTAATATTTC
>JAZNFL010000188.1:0-6635 GCA_045589135.1 Christensenellaceae bacterium | reverse complement strand
GTTTATATTTTATTAATTCGTTTAAATTTGGTAATACAAATAAAGTTTTACGACTAATCAATCTTCGAACGCTAAGCATTTTTTTATTGCCTTTTGCCAACCGAGATATTTTTCTTGATATAAAACTCTGTCTTTTGACGGCATAAAAATCTTATCTACCTTACGTAAATCTTCTACGTCTTCTATGCCAAAAAGCCCCAAGGCTATACCGCACAAATATATTGCACCTAAAGAAGTGCTTTCGATTTCTTGCGGACGGTTGATAACTACTCCCAAAACGTCCGATTGGAATTGCATTAAAAAATCGTTTTGCGACGCACCGCCGTCAGTTCGGGTTTCTTTTAAAGTAGTTCCGCTTTCTTTTTGCATTATATCTGCAAGATCTTTTGCAGAATACGCCATAGACTCGAGAGTTGCTCTCGTCACGTGTGCCTTTGTCGTCGCTCTAGTTATGCCCGTTATTATACCTTGAGCTTTGCTGTTCCAATATGGAGCACCCAGTCCGGTAAACGCCGGAACTACGTACACTCCGTCGGTGGACTCTACAGACTTTGCCAATTCTTCGCTATCAGAAGACTTTCCAAAAAATCCTAATTCGTCTCTAAGCCACTGAACCGAACTACCTGCGTTAAACACACTGCCCTCTAATGCGTAACAAACTTGTCCTTTTACCGCATAACCTATAGTCGTCAAAAGTCCGTTTTTAGATATAACGGACTTTTTTCCCGTGTTATATAGCATAAAAAGTCCCGTGCCGTAAGTTATTTTGCCGGAGCCTTCTTGATAGCATCCCTGCCCAAAAAGTGCCGACTGTTGATCTCCTGCGATACCTGCAATTGCAATATTTTGTCCTTTGCATTGATAATAACCGACCTTTTGGTCGCACGTTACTACCTTAGGCAAAATATCCAACGGAATATCCATTATTTTAAGCAAATCTTCGTCCCACTGCAACGTGTTTATATTGTACAACATCGTTCTCGACGCATTGGTACAATCGGTAACGAAGGATTGCCCGTTAGTCATTCTATAGACCAAATAAGAATCTATCGTCCCTACGCATAAATTTTTATTGTCGAGTTGCTTTCTTACTTCCGGAACGTTATCTATAAGCCAACGGATTTTACTTGCAGAAAAGTATGCGTCGACGACTAATCCCGTTTTAGAATGAATTTCTTCCCCGTAATCTTCTTTTAATTTTTGGCAATAATCCGCAGTTCTTCTACATTGCCAAACGATGGCGTTATAAAGGGGCTTGCCGGTGGTTTTATCCCAAGCGACGACTGTTTCTCTTTGATTGGTTATACCAATCCCCAAAACTTCGCCCACGCCTACTTTGTCTATATTGTTATTTACTGCTTGCACCGTCTTTAAATAAATTTCTTCCGCATCCTCTTCTACGTATCCCGGCTGTGGATAATATTGCTTTATAGGATAACAAACGATATTTTCTATACGGCGTGTGTTTAAGTCGTATAACGAACTTCTCGTGCTCGTCGTTCCTTCGTCTATCGCTATTAAGTAACCCATCGTAATCTCCTTTTTCTCCCACCAAAACTTTACTGTAAAAATAATCAATAAAGTTGACGTTTTATAACCTATACTTATAAGTTTTTATTTTTGCTAAAACAAAACCTTTGGTATTCATTATATATAATATAATATTTTTGTTAAATTTTCAATACTTTCAAAAATTTTATTACTTAAAACGTATAATAGTAATATGAAAACTTTAGTTATGACGGGAGGAGGAACGGCAGGACACTGCATTCCTAACGTAGCTTTATTGCCCGAACTTAAAAAACATTTTGACAAAATCTATTACGTAGGTTCTTACAGCGGTATAGAACAAAAAATAATATCCAAAGAAGGTATACCCTATTACGGAATACCCACGGTAAAACTCGAAAGGCGTTTAACCCTTAAAAACTTTAAGATACCTTTCGTATTGTTAAACTCCATAAGAAGATCCGAAAGGCTTTTAATAAAGTTAAACCCATCGGTCGTTTTTTCTAAGGGCGGATACGTTTCTCTACCTGTAGTAATTGCGGCAAAAAGACTTAAAATTCCCGTAGTCTTGCACGAAAGCGATTTAAGCTTGGGGCTGGCAAATAAAATTTCTGCAAGATATTCCGAATACTTAATTACGTCTTTTCCGCAAACGGCAAAAAACTACGACAACGCCGTATTTATAGGCTCTCCAGTAAGACAAAATCTATTTTATGGAGATAAAAACTTTATAAAAACTTTTAATTTTGTATCTTCTAAACCGATTCTTACAATAATTGGCGGAAGTCTTGGCAGTAGAGATTTAAACCAAATCGTCCGTAAAAACATAAAAAGCCTAACTAAAACTTTTAACGTTATACACCTATGCGGAAAGGGTAATTTATCTTTTTTTCGGGCGGAAGGATATAGGCAGATAGAGTTTTGTAACGCTATGCCCAACTTATACGCAATAACGGACGTCGCTTTATGCCGTGCAGGGGCTAACGTCTTAGCAGAGCTTATCGCCTTAAATATTCCCGCTTTAATCGTTCCTTTACCACAAAAAGCGTCAAGGGGAGATCAAATAGAAAACGCCAACTATTTTTCCAAAAAAAACGCCTTTAAAACAGTTTTTCAAGAACAATTAGAAAACTTAGACTTACATGCGGAAATAACAAATTTATATAACGACAGACAACGCTATAAGGACGCTCAAAAAAAACTCTACAACCCAAACGTAAACAAAAGGATTGCAGATATTATTTTGGACACCGTATAACTTTAGACTCCTACTCTTTTTTATCCAAAAATATAACCCCCCTCTATGCCCCAAACTTAATTGCCGTAAAGTTTATTTTATGCAGACATAAAACCTCTTTAACGCCTAAATAAAACCAAACGTTTTACAAATTGCCTTTTATAATAAATCAAATAACAGAGTTTTTAATTAGTGTGTTCGACAAAATATAACCTTTAGTTAAATTAAAATAAATTTTAAAATCTTTTTTAATATTGACAAACGTGTGTCATAGTTATATAATATAATAGTAGTATAAATTAAAGGAGATTATTATGTCTGACGCAAGTAAATTATTCGAAATATACAACTGCCTTTTATCACACGAAACGGTAACCGCCACTTATCTTGCCAACAAGCTCGAAGTAAGCACGAGAACGATATACAGATACTTATCGATGCTCGATCCGATTATCCCAATCGAAGCTATACAAGGTAAATACGGCGGATATAAACTTATGGACAGTTATACCGTTTCTAGAAACTGCTTTACAGAAAAAGAATTTAACACCCTTATAAGCATTTTGGACAGTACGGACGTAGCAAAAGACACGGTAGACAAAATAAAAAACAAACTTTTTTCTACCCATAAAGAAAAGTACGAATCCTTTGCCGTAATGAGTGATTGGCTTATTATCGACGGAAATCCTTGGGGAGAACCGAGCGGGGTTAAGGACAAACTTTCCGTTGTAGAAAAAGCCATGCAAGACAACAAAACCTTAAAGATGATTTACATGGACAGGGACGGCAACAAACAAGAAAGAATAATCGAACCGCACGTGCTTATCTTAAAAGAAGGTCTATGGTACGTTTACGCTTTTTGTAAATTAAGGAACGATTTTAGATTGTTTAAGTTGTCAAGAATCCGCTCTGCTACCGAGCAGTCGGAATCTTTTAGCCGTCGTCCTATAGACATAAAACAATTGCCTTTCGAAGAATGGTTTAAAAGTATAAGCACCGTAACCGTAGACTTCGAATTAAGCCCAAATATCAAGTCGGAAATCGAAGAATGGGTAGGTGTAGAAAACGTAAAAGAATACCCGGACGGAAGCATTTGCGCCACGGCTAAACTCCCAAACGACAAAGCCGTTTACTTTAAAATTTTAAGCTTTGGCAAAGATTTAACAGTAGTTTCTCCTGCAGAAGTGAGAAACACTTTAAGAGAAATTTCTTTAGAACTCGTAAACAAATATACTTAATACAACGACAGTTTTGTTTAATTTTTTCCTTTTTTTCTTAAAAGAGCGTTCTGTAAAAACAGAACGCTCTTTTATTGTAGCCTTTAGCAAAAAACAAAAAAAGAGTTTAAACCATTAGTCCAAACTCTTTTTATAAATATTATCATACGTTTTATCTCTTGTTGAGCTTAACTTTATTTAAAAGTTCTTTTTTACCGGCTAAAAATCCACCGCCTATTGCAACGGCTAATTCCGGCTCTTCCGCCATGTTGGCACGCATTCCTGCGGACTTCATAAAGTATACTTCTAAGCCAGTCATTTTAGACATTCCACCGCTAAAGTATACACCTGCCTTTTTTATATCTGCCGATACTTCTGCCGGAAGCTTAGCAAAGACTTTTTCGGCAATTCTAAAAACCATATCGTAAAAAATCTTAACCGGTTCTATTATATCTTGTGCCTCTAAAGAAATCGTTCTTGGATGTCCGGTTTCGGCATCGCTTCCGCTTATAGCAGTACGTATATGGTCTGCTGGATTTAAACTTGCTATTTGGAGCTTTAAACTCTCTGCCGTAAGCGTTCCTATTTTTAACTTAAACTTCTCTTCTATATGGTCGATGAGCATTGCGTCGATATTTTTACCACCCATATTAACGCTAACGCCTATTATAACGCCGTCTAAAGAAACAGCAGAAAAAGTCGTTATTCCTCCACCTATATCTATAAAAAAGCAAGGATTAGACTCTGAAACGGGAGCTGCAAGCCCAAGCGCCGTAAGTATAGGTGATTCTACAAAATCTATATTATATATACCGCATGCGTTTAAAACTCTCTCGTATCTCTTTATAATAGAGTTTTCGCTACCGCAAGGAATGGATAGAATAACGTTTGGTTTAGAACGGAATTTTTTTACCGATATCATCTCTAAAAATCTTCCTATAAGCAAAACTAAAGCAGATTCGTCTTCTATCTCTCCTTCTTCTACAGGCCAAATTACTTGGGTTACTTCCGAAGTCTTTCCTACGAGTTTTTTAGCCTCGTTGCCAACTGCCTTTATCTTTTTACTGTCGTCCCCTGCAAGTGCTATACAAGTTGCTTCTGACAACACTATGCCTGCGCCAAGTTGATAAATGGTCGTCGTAGAAGATCCTATATCTATTGCAATCGTATTACCTCTCATTGGTTGCCTCCATCCCGAAGGATTTTAAAACGTTAGAAATTTTTTCCGTAGGAAATCCCACGACGTTGTTAAAACTACCGACGAATTTTTTTACAAGCGGAAATCCGTCCTGTATGCCGTAAGCACCTGCTTTGCCGACGTATAAACCACTATCTAAATATTCTTCGATTAAACTTTTGGATAAACTGTTAAAAATAACTTCCGTTTTATCGAAATCAGTAACAATTTTATCTCTGCTTACAACGGTATAACCCGTTATTACGCTATGCGCTTTACCCGATAGATCTAAAAGCATTTTATAAGCCTCTGCCCTATCTTTTGGTTTGCCTAAAATAACTCCGTCTAAAACGACTATTGTATCTGCACCGATCACCAAACTGCAATCTTTATCGTTTAAAGAATTAAAAACGTCTTTGGCCTTTAAATAAGATAAATTTTGAGCAACTTGTTGCGGCGATAAACCCTCGTCTATTATCTCTTCCGCACTAGAAGGAACAACCGTAAAATCTATATTCATTTTAGAAAGAAGCTCTTTGCGCCTAGGTGATGCGCTTGCTAAAATAACCTTCATAACTACACTCGCACGTAAATTTATATAAATAATACGGTATTGACGTTTTTGCAACGCATAAAACGGCCATTATGCCATATAATACCCGTAAAATTTTTTAAAGCCCTTGCCTACTTACAGCAAGGGCTTATACTTAGATTATAATTATTTTTCTACGATTTGACCGCCTACAACGTGATAAACCGGGTTGTCGTTAGAAACGTAAAGACGAGCCGAAGTACAACCTTCGAAAGCCTTTGCGCCTATTTCTGCAACGTTTGCAGTAACGTAAATTTCTCCAACCTTTTTGCAGTTGTAAAAAGCGTAAGCGCCTATTTTGGTAAGTTTAGAAGTAAAACGAACTTTTAATAAATCTTCGCACATAGAAAAAGCTCGATCTTCTATAACTTCTATATTAGAAGAAAATTCTACAGATTTTAACTTAATGCAACCTTCGAAAGCATCGCTACCGATAACTTTATAAGAAGACGGCATATATACGGAAGTCAATTGAGTTGCACCGGCAAAAGCTTCTTGAGCAATAGCAGTAACAACGCCTCCTTCGTATTCGGAAGGAAGAACTAAACTTTCCGGAAGATTAGAAACGTCTTTTGCTTCTATAGCGTATGCGTTATCTCCAAGAGAAATAAAGTTAAAATATTCGTTGGAAGTAACCGTGCCATCCTTACTTACGACACCGACGTCACACGCAACGACGCTCATAATTCCAAGACAAAGAACCGTAACTAAAGCCAATGCTTTGATCAATCTTTTCATATCATTCTCCTCTAAATAAGATAATATTATTTAAATTACTATTATCTTTATTATAGTATAACAAGTAATTTTAATTTTGTCAATAGTTGTTTTTTTATTTAAAGATTATTATTGAATTTTTGTAGAATTTTAACGCAAAAAAACAACTTTTTTACGCTTTAATTC
>JAZNFL010000187.1:0-3515 GCA_045589135.1 Christensenellaceae bacterium | reverse complement strand
AAAAGCCCATCAGTTTGATGGGCTTTTCTTTGCGTGTAATGATTTTTATATACACTCTCTTTTCAATTAATTAAAATACTTCTACGTAAGAGAAATATATATCTCCCAACGTAATACTTTCAACAACTTCGCTGGAAATCTTTTTGATATAAGAAACCTTGCAGTTTTCTAAATAACCGTTGTAGTCTTCTACAGTGTTATAATAGTTAACGTCTCCATATTGATTTATAACGAATATCAATACTTCGTTTTGCTCAATCTTATTTTCCGGAAGCAACATATATACGTCGAACGTTCTTTCGTTCGTAACGATTCTTATACTAGAATACTCTATTACAACCGTATATTCGTATTCGTAAACGACGTTATCGTAAATATTGTAATACGTCAAAGTTTTTTCCGATAAGCAAAGTACGGTACTTCCGTCAAAGTATTTGCCATACATTTTTTCGTAAAGAATTTCGAACTTAGCTTCTAAATTTACTTCTTCTTTATTTAAGGCAAATAATTGTTCTACGCTTGATATAACGGTTCTGGTTTCTTCTCCGGTGTCTGCGTTTTTATAAACGTATTCCCATTCGCCTTTAAATGCAACAAAACCGTAAGCCATACCTTCGTCTACAGAAACTTGAGGATAAGTCCAAGCAGAATCTCTATTATACTTAAACAAAGAATTGCCGTATTCGTCGTAAGCACCTTCTATAAAACCAAAAGTAGAATAGAAATTAACTTTTACTTCTTTTAAGGTAGAAGCTATAACTTCTCTGCTGTAACCTTCTTCTATTACGAGCACGTTAGGATCGGTAACTTGTTCGAACTTAGGATCGATAACAAAATCCTTAACTTCTATTGCTTTCCAAATATAAGACTCGAAGGTAAAGTTGGTTCCGTATAATTGATTTACGGCGTTTATCGCATCTAAAAGCGTCATTGCGGTCGTATGATAAATTTTATACGATTCTTTGTCCACCGTTACGGTAAGGTAAGGTCTGTTATCGTAACCGTATGCAGAAACGTTAAACGTAACTATAGTATCAGCACTTACCCATTCTCCATTGTTAGTGTTAAAATTCCAATTGTAGCTATCGTAAGAATAATCACCAAATTGCGATAAAATTTGTGCAAAAGAATAATTGTCGGATATTGCAAAAGTTTTTTCTCCAATATACTGATCGTCAATAGTCAAAGTTACGACAAAGTATTTGTTAGTAGCGTAAATTTCGTACTTAGTATAATAACTATTTGCACCCATTTGCTCAGAATACTCCGGAAGATACTCTAAAACAACGTTAAAATCGGTTACGTCTAAGTAATTGCCGTTAGGCATTAAAATCTTCCAAGTGTAGTTCTCTTTTTCTTCTGGGAATAAACTTAATATCTCGTTTAAAGAAACCGACATATTAAACTCTTGATTAGGCAACGGATATTGCCAAGATCCGTCACCGGTAGTCATCATAAGCGTAACTGATACAAGTCCCGGTCTAAACTCTATGCTACAATCTCTATTGCCTTCCATAGGATAAGTTCTGCCGTAGAATTCTTTAGTGATATCCGTCCAGCCGTCTAAAAGAATTACGTATTTATCGAGATTTTCTATATTTAACCTCTCTAACAATTCGCTTGCCGTCAAAGGGTTTTCGGAAACTATTTGTTTAGACTCTCCATTGTAAAGATATACGTTTACTCTATAAGCAGGTACGATTTCTATTTCTACGTCAGAGTAAATCATATAATAAGCGTTATCCATCTTGTTTTCTTCCGAATCTGCAAGAGTAACACCGTTTATCTTGTAAATGTAATTGTAAGGATCATAATAGAAAGAGATAAACTCTCCGTTTTCGTTTTTAATTCCTCCCATCAACAAACCTTCGAGAGTAATAGGTGTTGAGAGCTGAGTAGAAGCGTTAACTACGTTGCCATAGCCGTCGTTTTGAGAAATTTTAACGGTAAACGCTTTAGTTACCAATGATTTTTTAACTAAAAACAATCTGCTGTAATTCTTGACGTTTAAATCTTCTAAGACGTCGTCATAATTTAATACGAAATAGTCTTCTGCCTTTAAACCCGCTTTTTCGATTAATTCTTTTACGGTTGGATAAGTTAAAGCAGTATATTTAAATTCTTGCCAATCGCCCGTACCTTTTTCGTTTGTTACTCTTAAATATGCGTAAACTTCTTGTAATTTATAAGTAACCGTAACGGAAGAAGCTATGACTTCGTGACTGATTGAACTGTCAAACTTACCAAATTCTTCGTAGTAATTACTTGCGTCTTCTCCTACTTCGTTAAAAAATCTATTCTTTACTTCTTGATACGATATAGGAAGAGAATATTCGTAACTAGCAGTCTTTCCGCCTTCTATCGTCAAAGTTGCGGTAAATGGTTTAAATTCATTTGCAATTTGAGATGCTATTATTACGTCGCCGTGATTTAATTCTGCATTTGGATCTAAAGATTGACCACCTCTTGACCAAATATAAGGATAGCCTTCAGGAGAATTTTCCGTCATAGAAATACCTGTAGATTTGCTGATTATTTCGTTGGCGTTATTTTGATTATATTGATCGACAACGTATGTATAATAATTGAAATAAAAACCTTCGTAGCCTTCGGAATTAATCGAATACATGCAAAGAGCAAATTCTATAGTCTTAGCAACGAAACAATTACAATTATTACATATACTACCCGGCTCTACTCCTTCGTGAGCACAATGGGTATTACATAAATAACAATAGCCGTTATCCCATACGTGAGAACACTCTACTTTTTCTAAAACGTACGAAACTACTGCTTCCGGATAAAGTTGAGTATTGGCATCCGCTCTTACTACATCGCCAACAACCCAATAACCTTCTTTAATAGATTCTTTCCAATTTTTATAGAGAACGTTTTCTACAAAGATTTGTAAAGTAGTTCCCTTGTCTACAAAAAAGAAATCGTCGTTAAAATAAACGTTAAATCCACCCATATCGGTTTGAGTAAACGTTATTTCGTCTTTGTTTTTTAGTATATAATTATAGTCTTGTTGTTCTCCGTTTACAAACCATACGAATCCGTCAAATGTTCTGTCCACCGAAAGTAAAAACTCTCCAAGGCTAACTCCGAGCTGTATTGTGTATTGTGCGCCTTCTAAATAAACGAAATTTTCCGAATTATAATAAAAGTATACGGAATCTCCTGCAGATACTTTAGAGTTTAAATCCATTAAAGGCTCTTTGTCGGATGCGAAATATCCTAAAGCAGAATATTCTTCGTAATTAACACCTAATACGTTAAGCAAATCCATAAGCGTTTTAACAGCATCATTGTAACTTTCTACTCTTTTGACTACGTCCCCTTGAGCATTTATAAACGTTAAGGTTATGGCCTCCGTTGGCGTAGGAATATCCATTTCTTTAAAATAAACGGTAACCACACATTGTTTTTCTATAATAAAGCTATACGGAACTTCTACGTCGTCAACCAATACTTTAACTAAGTTTCCTAATGCTTGATCGTTAACGTTTTGTTTA
>JAZNFL010000186.1:0-6365 GCA_045589135.1 Christensenellaceae bacterium | reverse complement strand
AGAAGAAAGGCTATGCTCGAAGATATTGCAATATTGACGGGTGGTACGGTTATTTCTTCCGATTTAGGTTACGATTTTAAAGACGTAACTTTAGATATGTTGGGTAAAGCTAACCAAGTAAAAGTCGACAAAGACAACACCACTATCGTTGACGGTGCAGGAACTGCAGAACAAATTAAGGCGAGAATTCAATCTATTAAGGCTCAAATTGCAGAAACTTCTTCCGAATACGATAAAGAAAAATTGCAAGAAAGACTTGCAAAACTCGCAGGTGGCGTAGCCGTAATAAACGTTGGCGCTGCAACCGAAGTAGAAATGAAGGGAAAGAAGCTCAGAATAGAAGACGCTTTAGCGGCAACGAGAGCTGCAGTAGAAGAAGGTATCGTCCCCGGTGGTGGAACTGCTCTTCTCTCAACTATTTCTGCTATCAAACAACTTGCTTCTAAGTTAAGCGGAGACGAAAAGACGGGTGCAGAAATCATTTTACACGCCGTAGAAGAACCTGTTAAACAAATTGCAATTAACGCAGGATTAGAAGGTTCGGTAATTATCAACACGATAATGAAGTCCAAAAAGCAAAATTACGGTTTTGACGCATTAAAGAACGTCTATACCGATATGATAGTTGCTGGAATATTAGATCCGGCTAAGGTTACCCGTTCTGCATTGCAAAACGCTGCTTCTATTGCATCCACCCTTTTGACTACCGAAAGTATCGTTACTGATATTCCGGAACCGGAAAAAGTTCAACCTCAAGGTGGAATGAACGGAATGTATTAAGAAACTAAATTAATAAATTTCCAAATATTAAGTCAAGTTAATTAAAAAAATGTTTTAATACCGCAAACCATCGTTTTGGTTTTGCGGTATTATTTTTACTTAATCATAAGGAACGCAATTTTTTGTACCTAGACGGTCACAAGATAAATTGTTACAACTTTGTCAATGATTTATATAAACGAAATAAATAAACTTTAAAAGCACACTGCCTTTTAAACAAAAGCAGTGTGCTAATTTTTACCCTAATTAATATTTTATTCTAAAGAAAAATTAAAAATCGTATTCTTCTATATCGCTTAACGCTTCTGCTATCAATCCTTCTACGTCGAGTTTTGCTTCTTCTTTAAGAATTCTCTCCATTTTAGGCTTAATTGCGGGATATTTTGGCAAGAAAACTGTACAACAATCTTCGTACGGTAAAATAGAAGTTTCGAAAGTGCCAATATTTTGAGCAACGGTAATTATTTCGTTTTTATCGAAAGCGATTACAGGTCTTAAAACAGGAATCGTTACGACGGAGTTAGAAGAAGTCATGCTTTCTATAGTTTGGCTTGCAACTTGTCCGAGATTTTCTCCTGTAATTATCGCTTGAGCGCCCCTAATTAAAGATAATCTTTCTGCAATACGCATCATAAATCTTCTCATTAAAGTTATCATTAAGTCTTCCGGACATTTTTCGTGTATTGCTTCTTGTATTTTTGTGAATTTTACAACCGATAAGTGCATACCACAAGAATATTCAGAAATCATTTCCGCTAAAGTTAAAACCTTTTGTTTTGCAGCTTCTCCGGTATACGGATAACTGTGGTAATGAACTGCATCGATCTTCATACCACGACGGGCAAGCATATATCCTGCAACAGGACTATCTATACCACCGGATAACAAAAGCATGCCTTTTCCTGCAGAGCCTACCGGCATACCGCCCATACCTTTAATTACTTTCGTATAAATCAACGTATAACCTTGTTCTCTTATGTCGATAAATACGGTTGTTTGAGGATTTTTGACGTCAACGGAAACCTTTTTATTTACACTTAAAATTTCCCCACCAATTCTGCGAGATAAATCGATAGAATGAACTTCAAAAGTTTTGTCTGCTCTGTTTGTTTCTACTTTAAAAGTACCCTCTATTTCTTTTCCCATATCAACCACAATTTTAACGATTTCTTCTAAATTCGTTTTTATTACGACTGCAGGACTAATCGTGTGGATTCCGGCAACTTTTTGAAGTTTTTCTATAATTTCTTCATAATCAAAAGAATTAAAGTCTTCTATCAAAAATCTCGTTTTTAAATTGACGAGTTTATAAGAAATATCTTTAAGAGCACGCTGAACGTTGTTTTCTAATTGTTTGATAAAATAGCTTTTATTTTTGCCTTTTAAAAAAATCTCGCAATATCTTACGATAATAATATTTTTCATTTTTTCATTACCTTCTTTAAATCTTGCGCACAATCGTTTAACGTTTTGACGCAAGTAATAATTTCTTCTTTTGTTGTAGAAAAACCTAAGCTTATACGTAAAACGCCGTCTAAAACGTCGGATTTATACCCACAAGCTTCGATAATGGCAGAGTGTCTTTTTCTTGAAGAACAAGCAGATCCCGTACCGATTATTATTCCTTTATCCTCGAGCATATGCAATATAATTTCGCCTTTAAGCCCTTTTGCCGAAATAGAAATAATATATGGGGAACATTCTTCGTCAGAAATCAACGTAAAATCCTCTTTATTTAAGTTTTCTAAAAATAAACGTTTTAAATTTGTTGCATTGTTATAATTTTCGTTTAATTGTTGCATGCGGAGTTCCGCACATTTATAAAAATTAATTATTCCGTAGACGTTTTCCGTTCCGCTACGCAATTCGGATTCTTGTCCTCCACCGAAAATTAAAGGATTTAAATGTAAAGATTTTTTCTTTATCAACGCACCAACGCCTTTAACTGCGCCGATTTTATGAGCGCTTAACGAATATAAATCGACGGTTTTAGCAAGTCTATGTGGGATTTTTAAATAAGCTTGAACTCCGTCTGAATGGAATATGATATTTTTATTAATTTTTTTAATTTTTTCTGATATTAAATTTATATCGTTTACCGCACCCGTTTCGCTATTGACGTGTATAACCGAAACAAAAGTAGTATTGTCGTCGATAAGAGAAAATAAATGATCTAAATTGACGCTTCCGTTTTTGTTTAATTTTGCAAATCTTACTTCTATGCCTTTTTTGCTAAGTTCGTTAAAAGAGTTTTTTACTGCAGAATGCTCTCCTTCCGTCGTTATGACGTTACCACGACGACAACACGAAAATATTGCAGTATTGTCGGATTCTGAACCACAAGAAGTAAAAATTACTTCGTAATCTTGACCAAAATATTTACTGATATAATTTCTTGCAACAGTAATTTCTTTTTTTACGTCTAAACCTTGTCTATAAAGTGCGGATGGATTGTAAAAATATTCAGTATTGAATTTTTGAGCGTATTCCATTGCCGAAACTATTGGCTTTGTCGTCGCTGCATTATCTAAATAAATCATATGATAAAATTCCTTTCTAACACGTGTTTTCCTATGCAATTAACTAATGTTAAAATAAAATTTTGACTACACTCTAAAATAAACAATCTATCCATTCCTCTATAGGTTGCTAAAATGTAGTAACAGTTGTTTAAATTGGTTTTATTAGGCGTCAAAATTTCTGGTTTTATCAATTCTGAAGAGTAAAAATAATCAGAACTTCCATATTTTCCGATTTTTTTTATAGCCGAAATAGGAAAACTTGCTAAATCCTTACGACTGCTATTGTGAATAACCTTACTAAAATACAAAGCATCCGTTACTAAAGAATAGTCGTAAGATACGTTAAATTTTTTGTAAAGAACAAAAAATAGAATAGATAACCCTGCAGAAATAAGCAAGAAAAACAAATTAAAGCAAATTCTTATCAATAAGTTTTCTCCACTCATTGGCATGCTTAAAATAAAAAGAATAGTAAGCGGTGTAAAAATGGAAAACAAAACCAGACAAAATATAGAAATGGTTTTATCTTTTTGTTGGTTTATTGGAAAGGAGGATTCCTCTAACATTACGTCCTTCATAAATACCTCATTTAAATTTAATTATCGTTACACCGTGTTCGCCTTCTCCGTATTTGCCAAATCTAAATTCTTTTATAAATTTACATTTACGCAAATGTGCGTGTATGGATTTGCTTAAAATTTGCATCCCTACACCGTGAATTATCTTGGCTTCTTCGTATCCTGCCACGAGCATTTTATCAAGAAAACTATCGACCTCTAATAAGGCCTCGTCAGAAGCAAGACCTATTACGTTAATTTCGTTTTTAACGGTTTGACCTAAACTCGGACGTTTGTAATTGATAGTGGTTTTAGATTTCTTTGAGTTTTCCGTTACACAGAATAAGTCTGAAAATTTAACGTTATATCTTAAATTATTGCTAATAATTTCGCAGGTGTTTTTCTTGCTATTGACACGAGATATCTCTCCGTTTACATTTAAAGATTTTACGTATACTTTAGCACCCGGGAGGATTTTTTCTTTCGGTAAAGCTTCGCCAACAATAAAGGTATCCTCTTCTTCTTCGACTTGATATTTTTTATCTAAAATTTGATTTTTTAAATTACGAGCTTTAAAAATATCGGTTTGAGTTATCTCTTGCTTTTTTAATATGTCTTTAATTTGTTGTAAAAGTTCGTCAGCTTCTTCTTCCTTTTCGTTGATGATTCTTCTGCTTTCTATTTTTGCTTTGGTATAGAATTTAGATTTTTCTTCTTCAAATTTTTTGCGTTCTGACGAAACTTTATTTAATTCTTCTTTAGCTTTTTGCGTCAATTTTTGGTGTTCAATATTTTCTTCTTCTGCTTTTTGACGAGATTTTTCCGCCTCTTTTAACACGTTTTCGAAATTAATTTTGTTTTCGCTTAAATTTCCGTATGCAGAATTAATTATATCTTTGTTTAATCCTAATCTACTGGCAATCTCTATAGCGTTAGAAGATCCAGGCAATCCGATATTCAATCTGTATTTTGGAGCAAAAGTTACCGGATCGAAGTCCATGGAAGCGTTTTCGATCTTATCGTGTGTATAAGCGTATTCTTTTAATGCGGAATAATGTGTAGTTATTATTCCAAAACTGCCTTTAGAAATTAAATAATCAATTACGGCAATTGCAATGGCACTTCCTTCGTCAGGATCAGTACCTGCCCCGATTTCGTCAAGTAAAACTAAACAGTTGTCGTTTACCTTATTTGTAATATTGATTAAATTGGACATATGCGAAGAAAAAGTCGATAGACTTTGTTCTATACTTTGTTCATCGCCAATATCGCAAAAAATCTCGTTAAATATGGATAATTCTGAAGATTTTTCTGCTTGTACAAATAGTCCGCTCATAGCCATAACGGTAAACAACCCCACCATTTTTAAGGTTACGGTTTTACCGCCGGTATTAGGTCCTGTTATTAATAAATAATTAAAATTTTTGCCTAAAGTTACGTTTAAAGGAACAACCTTATTCGAGTCAATTAAAGGATGTCTTCCGTTAATTACGTTTATATATCCATAAGAATTAATAGCCGGTCTAATTGCTCTCGTTTTATATGCGTAAATTGCTTTAGCATATGCTAAATCTATTTTAACGACGCTGATAACGTTGTATTTTAACTGCTCGGCAATAAGTCCTACAGAATGGGATAAATCGAATAAAATTGCTTCTATTTCTTGTGCTTCGGCAATCGTTTGTTCTCGTAAATCGTTGTTTAATTCTAAAATTTCTATAGGTTCGATAAATACGGTTGAACCACTTGCTGATTGATCGTGAACAAGTCCTTTAACTTGAGATTTATGCTCTGCTTTAACAGGGATAACGTATCTATCGCCACGCATGGTAACAATGTTATCTTGTAAATATTTACTATTAGACTCTCTAATATAAGATTGCAATTTTTCTCGTATTTGAGCGTTTAATCGCTTAATATTGCGTCTTATTTGAAAAAGTTTTTCTGACGCAGTATCCGCCATTTGATCTTCTGATAAAATTTTTGTATAAATATCGTCTTCTAAATGGAAATTAACGTAAATTTGGCGGGCGTATTGTGGCAAAATAACGATTGAATCGTCTGTAACGGATAAAATGCTCTTTTGGATAATTCTTGACGAACGCAAAAGTCGCATTACTCTAAGTAGCGCTGCCATAGAAAGCGTTGAACCCATATTTGCCATGTCTAATTCGTCGGTTATTTCGTCGAAAAACTCTATGCCGGAAACTCCGTAATCGTATAAAAGTTTACTTGCTTCGTCGGTTTCGTCCAAAAGTTTAATTACTTGATTGTAATCAGACGACGGTTGTAGATTATTTATCTCCTTTTTTGTTTCGTAAAGAACGGCAAAAGAAGCAAGTTTATCTTTAATTTTATTAAATTCTAAAGTAGTTTCCACTCTTTTGGATAACATCAATTTATACCCCGTTGTAAATTACCGTTAGTATGATTTTTAATTATTTGTATTTTGTCGTCGTAAGTTTTTGCGTTTAATAATAATTGAGAAGTGTTGTTATCGTATAAC
>JAZNFL010000185.1:0-5682 GCA_045589135.1 Christensenellaceae bacterium | reverse complement strand
TAAAATAAAGAAAAGGTTTTTATATATTGGTTACAATGATATTTTTTATTGACCAAACGGCTGTTTGCCAAATAAAAACCATAAATTTTAACGATAAATACAGCATAAAAACGACGTCGGAGTGTAAAAAATGAAGATTAAACGAACTAAACTGTTTGCCATATTGCTTTTATCAACCGTATGCCTTTGTGCGACGGTTTTTTCCGGTTGCTTGGGTCTTTTTGTAAAGTTTTTAAGCCCCTCTCTTGGTCAACCGACTTACAAACTTTCTACCAACAAAACCTATTATATTTTAGAATCGGTAGACAAAGACGCTACGACTTTACACGTCAAAGCAACCAACCTTGGAAAACCCGTTTTAGAAATATCTCCAAACGCTTTTAAAGATTGCAAAAAGTTACAAACCGTAACTTTTGATCCCGACTGTCAAATCAGTACAATTAGAGAATACACCTTTAGGGATTGTACTTCTCTTACGTCTATAACCTTACCGCAAAGCGTTACCTCCTTAGGCGCTCTTTCTTTTTATAACTGTACAGCTTTAGAATCTGTAACACTACCCGAAGGCTTGGAATATATAAACGGGCAAACCTTTTATAATTGCATAAACTTAAAAACGATAAACTTTCCTTCTAATTTGAGTACTATAGCAAAAGAAGCCTTTATAAACTGCACTTCTTTACAATCTTTAAGTTTTCCGGACACATTAAAAACGATAGGCGTAAGGGCTTTTTACAACTGCACAAAGTTGACGGACGTAACCTTGCCAACTAGTCTTAGTAACATAGAAAAAGACGCTTTTAGTCTTTGCCCAGACGTAAATTTTTATACTAAATTAAAAAAAGAACCTGCCACTTGGGAATCTTCTTGGAACGGCAATCGCCCCGTATTTTGGGATTATTGCGGGGTTAGCGGACAAACCGATGACGGCATAATTTGGTCGCTTAAAAACGATCAGACGGCGTATATCGTCGGCTATAACGGAACGGAAGCAAACTTAATTATTCCTAAAACCGTTTCCGGTTATTCCGTTACGGAAATAAGCTCTAACGCATTTAAAAATAATCGCACGATAGTTTCCGTAAAAATTCCCAACACGGTAACAACCCTTAAAGAAAACTCTTTTGCCTTTTGTTCTAACTTGAAAAAAGTAGAATTCGAAAGCAATTCCGCACCTTCTTTAAATGCACAAGTATTTAAAGATTGCGAAAAATTAGAATTCGTATACTTGCCGTCGAACATAACCTCTATCAACAAAAACGCTTTCTATAATATAAATAATCTCGTGGCTTCTTTCGAAGGAAGTAAAATGCCTTTAAGTTGGGATATAGCCCCTTCTTTAAACTTTAAGCTCGTGTTAAACGGAACCAATACTTACACAAAACAAAACGATTCTATTTACGTGTTGACTTTAGACGGCTCTTACACCTTGGCTCACTGTAGCTCGCAATCGGCTTTGCCTACGATTTCGTCTTATATAGACGATAAGCCCGTTACGACTATCGGAAAGTTTTCTTTTAGCAAAAACGTATACGTCGCAAAAGTTTCTATTCCTTCTCAAATAAAAACGATAGACTCAAGGGCTTTCGAAAGCTGTCATAACTTATCAAATATATCCTTTAAAAACCAACCGACGGTAGAAACTTTTAAAGATTTTGCTTTTTCGGACTGTCCTTCTTTAAAAGAATTTACAATCCCTACGTCCGTCACAACTATCGAAGCTTGCGCTTTTAACGCATGCGTCAATATAAAGACGATATATATCCCGTCCACCGTAACCACGATGGGAGTATACGCCTTCTTCGGTTGCCCAAATCTTGCAATTTTATGTCAACCGTCAACCAAGCCCGAAGGTTGGTCAGACCAATGGTACGTCGGCAGCAAATCGGTAATATGGAACGCAGATGACGTTATAATGGACGAAGACTCGTCTTTATACGTTAAAGACGCCACGGCAAACACTATGGCTTTAGTTTTGTACAATGGCGACAATTCTGTAGTTTCTGTTCCAGAAACGATAAACGGTTGCCCGGTAACCGTAATCGGCAAAAAGGCATTTTACGATTTAGACTTTATCGAAACTTTAAATTTATCAAAAAATATTACCAAAATAGAAGAAGGGGCTTTTAGCGATTGCAATAATTTGGTTTTTTTCCATTTCTCCAATCCAAATAAGGTTACCGAAATAGAAAAAGAAGCCTTTGCAAAATGCAGTAAGCTACGCTCAATATCTATTGCAGAAGGCATAATCTCTATAGGAGAAAAAGCTTTTGCAGAATGTACAAATCTTACCGATTGCACAATGCCAAAAACTTTGACCTCGTTAGGTGCTAACGCTTTTTACGGATGTTCTCAACTTGCACAAATAGAAATCCCTGCAAACTTAACGACTTTAAACAATGCTTTTTCTAACTGTTCGGGATTAGTTTCTATAACTTTTGCCAACGACGGTAAACTTACGGAAATTTTAGACAAAGAATTCTATCTTTGCATAAATCTTTCTTCTATAACACTGCCCGAAGGTATAATATCCATAGGCAATTACGCTTTTAACGGTTGCACGGCTTTAACCAACGTAGAATTTCCAAACACCGTTACTTCGATAGGCTCTCAAGCATTTTATAATTGTTTAAGCCTTACTTCTATAGTTTTACCAAACGACCTTACGACGATAAAAACTCAAACCTTTTACGGTTGTTCTAAATTAAAAAACGTAGGTTTACCTAAAAACTTATCTTGCATAGAAGACCAAGCTTTTAGCAGTTGTACCGAGTTATCTTTTATCGATCTCGAAGAATGTAAAAACTTAACCACTTTAGGCAATAGCGTGTTTAACGGTTGTTCTGCGTTGAGTTTTGTAATTCTTCCTAAATCGGTAACGACAGTCGGCAAAGACGTATTTTCGTCTACGCCTAAACTCTACACTATATATTGTAACGAAGGCATATCCACGACAAATTGGAATGCCGATTGGAATTCTTCCAATAAAGTAGTCCTTTACGGGTATTCTTCCCAAAGTCTTTCTTTGGATAATTTGACCTTCGAAGAAAACCAAAACGGCACTCTATCCGTAACCGGAATAACAAAACATATCCCTAAGTTAATTATTCCAAACATCGTTGACGGCAAAGCCGTAACAACCATAAAAGAAAACGCCTTTAACGACAATCAAAGCATAGAAACAGTCGTTATACCTAATAGCGTAATCTCTATCGGAAACCTTGCGTTTTTTGGTTGCAAACAATTAAAAACCATATATTTTGAAGATAATTCTTCTTTAAAAACGATAGGACAACAAGCGTTCTCTTGTTGTATACAACTTACAGACGTAACTTTACCCGAAAGTTTAGAAGTTATCGGAATAGAAGGCTTCTCTTTTTGCGATAACCTTAAAACTGTCAGCTTTAAAGAAAACGCATCGCTTAAAACAATATCAGAAAAAGCCTTTTCTTCTTGCGTTAAGCTGACGAATTTTAACTTCCCCGATTCTTTACAGACAATCGACAAAAACGCTTTTTATTACTGTTCTAAGCTTTCTTCTATTGTCTTTGGCAATAATTCTTCTTTAGAAGAAATAGGCGATTACGCCTTTTACGCTTGTTCTTCCGTAACCGAAATAACCCTTTCTTCTAACGTGACTTCTATCGGCAAATTTGCCTTTGCTCATTGCAAAAAGATAAAGCAAATAATTATTCCGTCTTCCGTGCAAACGTTAGGAACTTCGGTTTTTGCCTATTGTGACGCTCTTACAGATATTTATTGCAAAGCAGAAGAAAAGCCTGCCGGATGGGACGACTCTTGGAATTCATCCAACGCAACGGCAACTTGGAATTTTAAACAAACGCAAAATTAATTACAATTTAATTTTAATGAGTAAGTTAAACGCCAAAATAAAAACTTGAGTTCGGATTTTTCCGTTCTCAAGTTTTTTATTTCTACACGACTGTGATTTTGTTTTTGCTCTTTTGTCTTATTAAAGCTCTTTTTCCGTTTTAATTATACTCTATCTTAAATACAACCCATTAAAATTTTTATTAAAACCAACTGTTTTAAATCCTTAATAACGGTTGGTTTTTGTTTTTATCGAACGAAACTGTTGCCCAAAACACTCTAACCGTATTGCTTAAAGAGCGAAAAAAGCACGATATATTAAAAAATATACCGTGCCTTTAAAATATCGACTTATAACGAAACCTCTGCAAAATTATTACAGAATAAAACTAACCGAGGGTGAATAAAACGGCTATATTTAAAGTGTCGTTTTAAGTTCTATATTTTTTAAAAATTGATACCTTTATTATTTAGCGATAGAATCGAAGTAATCTCCGATACCGCCTTTGTGTCCCGGTGGGAGTTGACCGTTAGATCCTACTGATTCTGTCATTTGTTGGCTTGCGTTGTCGAAGGTAGATCCGCCGTAATAGGTGTTTCCGTTAAATACTTGATTGTTTGGACTGTATTGTCCGCCCTCTCCGTCTCCTTCTCCGTCGCCGTCATTTCCCGGTTGTTCTTGTCCTGGCTTTCCTGGTTTTCCTTCTCCATCGCCCGGCTTACCGTTGTCGTCGTCGCCTTCTTGTCCTTCTCCAGGTTCCCCTTCGCCATCTCCAGGTTCCCCTTCTTCGCCTAATTCTTGGAATTCGGCTACGTACGTCATGCTGGCTTTTACTTTTACGTCGCATCTATACGGATCTGTCGAGCCGTCTGACCATTTTACGAATACCCAGCCGTCCATTGCTTCTGCGTATACTGGTGAACAATCTTCCCCTTCCACTACCATTTGGAATGGGTCTCCGTCGATTATTCCGCCTTCTTCCGGATTTGCTTCGTACGTTATTTCGTACGTCGGTAACGGCTCCGTCGTCATCTCGTCTATCCATTCTTTTCCGCTTTGCTCACTTAACGCCGATACTACAGTCATTCCGCTTGCAAATACCGCCGTTACGCTTACCGCTACTATTACCGGTACGGATAACGCTATCTTTATCATCTTGCTGTTGACTCTTTCTAAGCTCTTTATTGCGTCTTCTCTTTGTCTCATCGCTATATACGACGTGTCGCCTTCGAGCTCTGCCATCGTCAAGATTCTTTCTTCTAAGCCTAATTCGTCTATGCGCTTTGCCATCTTTTTGGTCGTCGGCTTATACATTAAATAATACATTAACGGCGTTGCTATAATCATTGCCGATACGCTGTATATTGCGCACATCCACACTTCTTTGCTTCCTACGTACCAGTAGATAAACGCACTTATTAAAAGTGCAAACATACCTACTCCTAAGCCGGCTATAAGCGACTTTATCCAGCCTTCTCTTTTAAGTCTGTCGTGGTACTTCTTAAATACTCCTTTTGACATATTGTCCTCCTTTACAAGATTATAAACCTTGCTTTCTATAAATTTTAAAACTTAAAGTAGACCTTTAAATTTTGTTTACTTTTTTACACCTGACGTATATCGAAGATAAATAAGCGTTTATTATAGTATATTCGTCGGTTTTTTTATTTTTTCATATTATATACTATGATTTTGCTAAAATCAAGGATTTTTTCTGCATTTTTCATTTTTTCTTGGTCTTAAAACCCATTTTTGTGCATGTTTGTTTTTAAATTGTGCAATATGCACATAAAATCGACCTAATTTTGTTTGTTTTTTTATCCTTTTTTTGCCGTCTTTTTTTATCCTCT
>JAZNFL010000184.1:0-2976 GCA_045589135.1 Christensenellaceae bacterium | reverse complement strand
AAACTATTTTACAGGAAATAATTGCGACGAATAAAAGTAAACGACAAAAATAATTTAGTATAATAATTATAAAATCAAAACGATTACGAGTCTATTGATTTTACCCAATATAAATGCTTTTTGCTAAAATTTAACAACCCTTACACAAAATTTATATTTTATAAACAGTCGTGCGATATAAAAATTTTTAAGCAAAACAACCACAAATAATTACAAACAAAAAAACACATTAAAAAACCTCTTGTAGGGATTGCTCCACAAGAGGTTTTATTTTTATACAAAAATTTTTGTCTGTTTATTTAGTCCGTTTTATCGAAAAAATACCGTTAAAACTAATAGCCGAAATTACAATATAAACGAGCGTTAAATTTTCTTTTTGTAAAGCAAAAGAGAATTTGTAACCACGCTTACCGAACTAAACGCCATACAAAGTCCCGCAAGCGACGGCGTAAGCAAGCCGAAAGATGCAAGAGGAATTGCTACGGCGTTATAAAAGAAAGCCCAAAACAAATTAGTCTTTATCTTATTCATCGTAGCTTTAGCCAACTTAACTGCAGTCAATACGCTCTTAAATTCTCCGTTTAATAAAACGACGTCCCCCGTTTCTATTGCAATATCTATTCCGTTACCCATGGCAATACCGACGTCGGCAGTAGCAAGTGCTGGGCTGTCGTTTATACCGTCCCCAACAAAAGCGACCTTGCCTTCTTTTTTTAAGTCTTCTACAAGCTTTGCCTTAAAATCCGGCTTGACCTCTGCATAAATTTCGTCTATACCGAGATCTCTGCATATTGCGTTTGCGGTTATTTTGTTATCTCCCGTTGCAAGAACTGTTTTTATTCCTAAATTTTTAATTTGTTCTAAAGTTTCTTTAACGCCTTCTTTTAATTTATCCGAAACCGCTATAATAGCCAAAACGACACCTTCTGACATTACCGTTAAAACAGTTTGTCCGTCTTGTCTAAAACTTTCTACGTCCTTAGGAACGTCTACGCCAAAGGACTTAATCCACTCTGCACTACCTATATAGTAAAGTTTTCCACTTATACCAGCTTTTACACCGTGACCTATTATTTCCTCAAAATCCTCTACTTCTAAAGCTTGAGTTTTAAATTTTTCGCATACGGCTTGTGCAAGCGGATGGGTGGATTTACTCTCTATAGAATAAATTACCGCATCTAAATTTTCTTGATTGCTATAATTAATATAGTTGGTAACCGAAGGTTTGCCTTGCGTTAAAGTGCCCGTTTTATCAAATACGATAGTCTTAATAGTAGCAGAATTCTCCAAAGTTTCTGCACTCTTAATCAAAACGCCCAAACTCGCCGATCTGCCTGTCCCGACCATTAAAGCCGTTGGTGTAGCAAGCCCTAAAGCACACGGGCAAGCGATGACCAATACGGAAACCGCGCTATTAATCGCCGTGGATAAATTCTTGGTTATAAGTAGCGTTACGACAAACACAACCACCGCAACGAGTATTACCGCAGGTACGAAAACCGCAGAAACTTTATCTGCAACTCTTTGCACCGTAGCCTTAGAATTTTGCGCACTTTCGACAAGCCTTATAATCTCCGAAAGCTTGGTATCTTTTAATATTTTTTCCGCTTTGACGGTAAGAGTGCCGGTAGTGTTGACCGTTCCACCAAAAACTTTACTTCCTAAATTTTTATAATTAGGAATACTCTCTCCCGTAAGCATGGATTCGTCCACTGCCGAAGCTCCGTCGATTACTTCTCCGTCGGTGGCGATACTTTCTCCCGATCTTACGATAAATACGTCCCCTTCTTTTAGTTCTTCTAAAGGAATCTCTTTCTCGATGCCGTCTTGTAATAATCTTACCGTCTTTGGAGAAAGATTCATCAGCATAGTTATTGCGTCGGAAGTTTTTATCCTAGAGCGAAGCTCTAAAAACCTACCCATATTGATAAAGGTTATAATAAACACACAACCTTCGAAATAATAACTATGGATATTAGAAAACAAGTTATACGTACTGTAAACGTAAGCTATGGTCGTACCTAACGAAACTAAGACGTCCATACTTGCGCTCTTGTTTTTTATCGACGCAAAAGCCCCTACGTAAAATCTATACCCTATACCAAACTGAACCAAACTTGCAACGACAAATTGCCACCATCCGTTATGCAAAATATGCTTAAAAGGAATTTTATCCCCAAATAACATACCAACCATCATTACTACGAACGGTATCGACAAAACAGCAGAAATTATAAATCTAATCTTTGCCGTTTTATACTCTTGCAATTTATAAGTAGCCTTATCTTTAACTACGTAATAACCTGCGACTTTAATTGCTTTTGCTATCTGTTTTTCGTTTGTAATAGTTTCGTCAAATCTGACAAAAGCTTTTTCCGTTGAATAATTTACCGTTACTGCAATTACGCCTTTATGCGAAGACAATGCGTTTTCGACAGCCTTAGCACACCGTACGCAATGCATACCGCCAACAACTATTACGACGTCCTTCATTTACGCCTCCGTGACGACGTATTCGGCATCCGTTATCGCCTTGACAATTTCTTCTTTTTCGGTTTTCTTACAATCGTATTCTACGGTTACCAAAGCGTTTTCTACGTCTGCGTTTACCTTAGAAACACCTTTTACGGCTTTTACTGAATCTTCTACTCTCTTTTTGCAATGAACACACATCATACCTTGAACTTTTAAAGTTAAAACTTCTTTTTTTGCTCCTAAACCAAACATATTTCTCCTTTCGTCTATTAGACTAAACATTACTATTATTATTTTTTATTTAGCCACGTTATTGCCTATTGCGATAATAAAAACGAATACTCTATAAATCGTCTAACTCTTCGCATTTTTGCATTTAATTAATACTGTCTTAATAAACATGGCAACCAAATTTTATCAACAAAAATAATTTTGTTCGGTTTGCCGAACAATTAAATTTGTAAAAAGAGAGAACACCTCTCTCTTTTTTATAAAATATAT
>JAZNFL010000183.1:0-2030 GCA_045589135.1 Christensenellaceae bacterium | reverse complement strand
ATAAGGTTCAACTTATGGGTGGTATTTGCGTGCACCAAGGAAGAGTTGCAGAACTTAAAACTGGTGAAGGTAAAACCCTTATGGCAACGTTGCCTGCTTATCTCAACGCTCTTACAGGCAAAGGTGTACACATCGTTACGGTAAACGATTACCTTGCAAAGCGTGACGCAGACTGGATGGGTAAGGTACACAGATTTTTAGGTCTTACCGTCGGTGTAAACATCCACGATATGGACGATAATCAAAAGAGAGAAGCATACAAATGCGATATTACTTACGGAACGAATAACGAGTTCGGCTTCGACTATTTAAGAGATAACCTTAAAGGCAGTTTAAAGCAAATGGTTCAAAGAGGACTTTCTTTTGCTATCGTCGACGAAGTAGACTCCATTTTGATAGACGAAGCACGTACACCGCTTATCATTTCTGGTAAAGGCGGTAAATCTTCCGAAACGTATTACGACGCTAACAGATTTGTAAAAACTTTAAAGCCGGAAGAAGACTTTACCGTAGATATTAAAGAAAAGAGCGTTCAAATAACGGAATCCGGTACGTATAAGGCGGAGAGATTCTTCGGTATACCAAACCTTTCCGATATAGAAAACGCAGAACTCAACCACCACATTCAACAAGCACTTAAAGCGCACCATATATTTAAGAGAGATAACGACTACGTCGTAAACGACGGAGAAATTATCATCGTCGACGAGTTTACAGGCCGTCTTATGATCGGTCGTAGATATTCGGACGGACTCCATCAGGCAATAGAAGCAAAAGAAAACGTTAAAATTCGTAACGAAAACAAAACTTACGCAACTATTACCTTCCAAAACTATTTCCGTCTTTACGATAAGCTTTCCGGTATGACGGGTACGGCAAAGACGGAAGAAGAAGAATTCCGTACGATATACGGTCTTGACGTTTTAGAAATACCTACAAACCGTCCTATGATCCGTAACGACATGACCGACGTTATTTACGCTACCGAAAGAGGTAAGCTTAAAGCTATAATAGAAGACATTATGGCTCATCACGAAAAAGGTCAACCAATCCTCGTTGGTACGGTTACGGTAGAAAAGTCGGAAGAAATCTCCAGACAACTTTTAAGAAACAGAATAAGACACAATATCTTAAACGCTAAAAACCACAAGAGAGAAGCAGAAATTATCGCTCAAGCAGGACAAAAAGGTGCGGTAACCATTGCAACCAATATGGCAGGTCGTGGTACGGATATTTTATTGGGTGGTAACCCGGAATACCTTGCTAAGCAAGATTTAAGAAACAGAGGCGTAAGCGAAGATCTTATTGAGCAAGCCGTTTCTTTCGATCAAAACGTTTCGGAAGAAGTAAAAGAATTAAGAAACGAATACAGAGAACTTTTAGCAGAACACAAAGAGGTAACCGACAAGCAAAAAGAAGAGGTTATGGCTCTTGGTGGACTTC
This sequence comes from Christensenellaceae bacterium, assembly GCA_045589135.1. Lineage (GTDB taxonomy): Bacteria > Bacillota > Clostridia > Christensenellales > Borkfalkiaceae > CAKQKQ01. Next base: position 587 of record JAZNFL010000183.1, on the reverse strand, counting down.
ATATAATCGGAACGGAAAGACACGAATCCCGTCGTATAGACAACCAGCTTCGTGGTAGAGCGGGACGTCAAGGCGACCCAGGTTCTTCGAGATTCTATATTTCGTTAGAAGACGACCTTGCAGAGCGTTTCGGTGGAGAGAGATTAAAGGGCATATACAAGACCTTTAAGGTACAAGAAGACGAACCTCTTTCTGCAAAAATGTTATCGAGAAGTATAGAAAACGCCCAAAGAATGATAGAGGGCAGAAACTTTGGTATAAGAAAGAACATCATTCAATACGACGACGTAATGAACACTCAAAGACAAGTTATGTACGACGAAAGAATGAAGGTTCTTCGTGGAGAAAACGTACACGGGGATATTTTAAACCTTATACCCGATTACGTAAGATATATTGCTAACCAAGGTATAGATAACGCTCAAAAGCCGGAACTTTGGGATGCGGATAAGCTCAATAGAATTTTAGAAGAAAGACTTCTTCCGCAAGAGACAAACTTCGTTACGCAAGATAAGTTAGAAAAGTGGGATTACGAGTATTTTATGGAAAAACTCGTAGAAAAGGTTATCGAATGTTACGAAGAAAAG
>JAZNFL010000182.1:0-3666 GCA_045589135.1 Christensenellaceae bacterium | reverse complement strand
TCCGTACGTAAGCGAATTTGCTTCTAAAACTTTCCTTAGTTGGGTAGAGGAGAGAAAGAATAGCGAAGGAAGGGTAAACGGCGAAGATTTTTGGTGGTATAACTGTATTAAACCCGAAAACCCATTCCCGTCTTATCAACTTGACGATAACCTTATCGCAACGAGGGTTATGGAGTGGATGAAATACGATTACGACATTTCAGGTCACGTATATTGGTCGGTAAACTTTTGGTATAAATGTTTAAGTTTTGAAGGTGGCGGAACATATACAGTTAGAGATATTTGGAACGATCCGAACACTTTTGAAAGGGCAAACGGCGACGGACATTTAATTTATCCCGGAAGCGAATACGCGCTCAAAACACCTATATCAACTTTAAGACTTGAATCTATAAGAGAAGGAAACGAAGACTACGAATATTTATGGATGTTTGAGCAAAAGATAAAGGAAATAAACGCCGAAAATGGAACTGATTACAACTGTGACGAAATACTTCAAAAGTTTTTTGAAAGAATTTTTAACGGAGTAGTTCCAAAGACTGACTCTGCTGAGTTTAAAGCAGTCAGATCCGAACTTTTACAACTTTTGGAAAAACTTTATAGCGGTAACGAAGACGCTATCGAAAGTTTAAATAAATTAAATTAAAAAGGGGAAAGTATGAAAAAAATTAAAGCATTACTTGTTTTGTTAGTAGTTTTAGTGGGCGTGGTTTTTCTTCCCGCTTGTTTTGGAAAAGAAGAAAGCCAACCTGAAAAAAACGAAATCGTCTTTGCCGACGAGTACGAAATTCCTAACGTAAGATTAGGTAAAGAGTACGATTTTGAACCGTATTTTACAAAGCAAAAAGATACGGAGTATACGATGTCAGCATTATATTTAGACGACGACCTTAATGAAGTTTCGTTAGACGTAGACGGATTTAAGTTTGTTCAAAACGAAATGTCAAACGTATTTGTAACTATTACCGCAACGAAGGGTAGCGTTACTTATTCGGGCGAAATAGAACTTCCTATCGACACAACTGCCGACGACACCGACTTTTGGGTTTACGACAGTTTGTTTGCCGGTACGGGAATGTCAAAGTCGATAAACTATTATACCCAATATAGAAACGGCGAAGATTCGTTGACGTCGGTTAAATTTACCTATAAAGGCGTTGCAAAGAAGAATTCTCCTATTTCTGCAATTCCGTTTATTGACTGGCCGAGCAATTCAAGACTTACAGTTACTGATTGGTCTAATGCAGTAATCGTATTCGACGTTTACAATAGCAGTGAACGGAATATTACTTTCGGCTTTATAATAAAACACAGTTCGGGTATTTCTTACAGTTTCGATCAATGTCAAAAGTTTGTGTGCGAGCCTAACAAATGGACTAGAATTGAATATTCGTTAAAGTCTCTTAATTTAACCGAAAAATTCGTCTTTAACGCTGACTTTGATTTGGGTGACCACATTATAGCGCAAGTTGTTTACGACGGCGCACCCGAAGCAAACGAAGAAAATCCAAAGGCTTATTCGTATAATTTCTTCGTTGATAACGTAGATATTTGTAATTATAGTGAGAGTAGATTCCCAAATCTTGACACTACTACTTATAAAGAATACGAAGACTTCTTCACTAAAGACGACGCTTTGTCTTTGATTGTAAACTACGATTATGAAAACAGCAAAAAGACTGAAGATTTATATTGCTACGATAAGTTGGTAGAATACAGTAATAAATCAATAAAGGTGGTTTTATCTGAAAACGGCGAAAGCGCTCAGGCGTTCCTTCACTCGTTTATCGGCGGAAATCCAATGGGCTGGAAGCCTTTAGATATATCTAACGCTGTTATGTCTTTCTACATTAGCGTTAAAAACGCCGATACGACCTTTGATTTAAGATTTGAATCGGATGACAATATCTTCGCAGAGCCTATAACGATAGATTTAACTAAAACCTCAGGTGATGGTTGGACAGTTGAAAATACAGGTGACGGTTGGTACAAGGTAACCGTAACGGTTAGCGAAACTAACGTTGAAAACGCTCTCGTAAGAATGGATTTCATTCGTACTATGCGTTTATACTTTACAAATCAAACGGCAACTCAAGGCGAAGAGTCTGCAATTTATTTAGATTCTCTTACCTTAAGCGGACACAAAATCACCGAGATTATGGGAGATGAAAAACTTAGTTGGGAGACTAAGTCGCCTTATACGTCGCAAGAAGAAAACGATATGTTCTCAAAAGACGACAATCTCGTTTTAACGGTAAACGGAGAGAGAGTTGAAAAAGACGAATCGGCAAATATTAACGACGCATCAACCAAGAGCAACTATTCTTATAGATTGATTCTTTCCGAAACGGGTGAAAATACTGCAACTGCAACGGTTGATTCCTTCTTTACGGGAACTCCGTCTGATTGGACTATTTTGGATATTACGAACGCTACTATCACCTTTGACGTAAAAGTTATCAATGCAAACACCGAGTTTAGCGTTGCGTTTGCTTCTGATTTTAACGAACACGGCTTAATTTTAGGTAAAAAGTTAGTAATCGATTTGGCTAGCGAAAGCGGTGACGGTTGGTCGGTTGCAGAACTTGACCTGGGCTGGTATAGAGTAACTTTAGATATTAAAAACGCTGATATTACGGATGACGTCGTAGGTATAACTAAAGACTTTATTAAGATTATGCGTATGGAATTTAACAATTCCACCGCAGAAGCAGGCGTTACGTCTAGCGTTGCGCTCGATAACTTGTCGGTAGTAGGAGCAACCGCAACGAATGCCGTACTTGACGTAGAAAAGCCTTGGGAAACCAAATCACCTTACGTAAATTATACCGTAAAGTTTGTTAACAGTGACGGTAGCATTATTTCAGAAGAAATTTACCATTACGGAGATTCAGTAGTAGTACCCGAAAGCCCGACAATGAACGATATGGATAAAGAAGGTCAATTTACGTTTGACGGTTGGGATTACGAGGTTACCAAGGTAAACGGACACGCAACCTATAAAGCAACTTATATCGGCACTATTTTAGACCTTATCAACTGCGAAATTGAAAATGGTGGAATAGACGGAATTACCTACGATAAAAACCAAGTAAACGGAGAAAGTAACCGTTCTCTTAAAATAAGCGAGCCTATTGCAAGTGGAAATCTTCCTTATTTTGCGCTTACTTTAGATTCTGCGCACGATTTATCAGATAAGTATATCGTATTTGATTTTAAGAAGATAGACCGTAGCGGATGGCTTATGGTATTCGATTTCGTAACGGACAAAAAGCTCGGTTTGTGGACGATGCTTTCTATTAGCGACACCGTAAACGAATCAACGCATAAATGCGAGGATTTGGGCAACGGTTGGCTTAGAGTTTATTTAAATGCAAACGCTATATCAAATGGTAACGACATTACAAGCGTAAGCAGAATTTATTTGACCTTGAACGCGTCTGACGGCGAAGGCGTTTTAGATTTATATATCGACAATTTACATTTTGAAGAGTTGCCTGAATTTACCGTAACCTTTAAAGATTACGACGGAAGAGTTATTTCTAGTGACTCTTACAAGGCAGGCGCAAGCGTAACAGAGCCTGAAAGCCCTGTTAGAGAAGGCTCTTTGAACGAAGCGACTTACGAGTTTGCAGGTTGGGACTATGAAGTGACTGCCGTAAACTG
>JAZNFL010000181.1:0-7614 GCA_045589135.1 Christensenellaceae bacterium | reverse complement strand
TATGTTTATATTCATTTTTTTCCCTCCTAATTGAATTATACAACAAAAAATATTATTTTTGGTATTTTTTTATTTTTTTTCTTGACAAATATCATTTTTGGAATTATAATATAGGGGAAAAAGTCAAATTTGACATTTTTAACAACAATAATTTTAGGGGGAGAAACAAAAATGCGATACGTAAACCCAAAGAAGACCTACGTTAAGGGCCTAAGCGCCAAAGATTATGAAGTTAAGAACTCTACACTACCACCTATAGATACGGAGAAGCAGAACGTAATAGACTTCTGTCTTAACTGTACACGTCCCGACTGTCCGGGAGAATGCAAAGAACTACGGAGGTTCATTAAGAATGAAGTGTCCTAACTGCAATACTGAAATGGTTAAGTCTTCGGATAGAAGATTTAATGGAAGAAGTAAGACGTGGTATGACTGCAAGAAGTGTTTAACGTCTGCAAGGCAAGAGACCTTTAATGGTAAAATTATTAAGACCGATTGGTTTAAGGGAGAATAATATGGACTGCAAAAAATGTAAAAGTCGAATGATTATAAAATCAACAGATACCATGCCTACCTTGGCTATAACAAGTAGATTGTACGTATGTCCTAAGTGCAAGACGGAATGTCTTATTCAAAAGCAACGTACGAGCACAATAAATATCGAGTGGAGAGATACAAAATGACGGTAGCAATATTAATATTCATGCTAATAGTAAGTGTTAGCCTATTTGCTCTATTTTTGTGCCTTTGGTATAGGGAGCGAAAACTAAAAGCGGACGATATACTCTTCCGCAAGGAATTTTTAGGCGGATTTATTGACGTACATAATGAGCGGGAAAACCGCCTTGTAGACAACTGTGTGCTTATATACCAAGGAATTAACCGAGGCAATATTAACCAAGTCGAGAAGCTTATAACCGGGCATTTATCGACTATGTTTTATCTTCAAATGATAAATGTCAACACGTATAACGTTATGATCCAAACGTTAAATAGCGCTTGTGCCAAGTAGAAATACTTGAGTTCATATTCATTTATTTTTCCCCCATTTCTAAGCCTTAGGAGGTTATCTTCCTAAGGTCCGGCAATTACTCTCGGAAGAGAGATAAAAATAAAAAATGCAATAAAAGGAGTAAATTATGATTGCAAAAAAGAAAGTAGAAGTAACCTGTACAAAAGAGAAGTTCGTTGACACGAATAACCGAACCGTAGACTTTACGGCGTTCAAGGTCCAGACGGATACGTATCCGGTGTCGTTTAAGGCAAAGGAAACGTTAGGAAGTGAGATCCTCGAAGACTTAATTAAGGACGGTAACAACGTCTTAGAGTTAGAAATTAACGACGAGAACGTATTCGAGGATGAGAACGGCGACAAGCACGTGTATACGAGTTATCAGTTCAACGTAGGAGATCTTAACATTCCTATACAACTTCGTGGAAAAGGCCTTGCTAAGCAAGTGCTTATGAATTACGTACTTAAGGACAATAGTCCTCAAGATAAAAAACAAAAAGGAGATAAAAAATGAAAAAGTCAACTAGAATCTTGCTAATTATAGCTTCTTTGGTCGTAATAATTACGTCCGGTGTAACAGCAGTTGAAAAAGTATCGGATTGGGTAAATAACCAAACCGAAACTTCAAGCGTTCTTGAATCGGATAACGCTTAATTCGGATAAGGGGACGCATTTTGTCCCCTTTTAAATTTCTAAAAAATGAAAGTAGTCGGTTTTTTTACGATGTTCTACCGGATTATAACCGGTACGAAAGGAATGTTCCCTAATCTTTTCCGTCAATATATTAAGCTTCCTTTGGTAGTTCAACAACTTATAATGCTTGTCTTTTGCATTTTTGTTCTTCCTAAGCTTTTAGACTTAATTGACTGGATTATAAAAAAAGTTAAATTATTAAACGAGAGGTTGTAATTGTATGCAAATAGTTAAACGGATAGGCTTAGCCTTGTTGTTTATTGTTTTTTTATCAATACTGTGTTTTACGGTAATTTATAAAAACCGTATGGTAAGTGCTGACGAATGGACATATGAAGATTGTGTCGAAGAGGACAAAGAGTCTGAGGGTTGGTATTTAAATGACGTAACGTATCCTTATTCGGGAGAAACGGACGATTTAACTGTTTCTATGTGTTTTCCGAACTTCGATTATCATACACCTATCGAAGTTTATCTCGCCTATGGTAACGGCGAGCTTGTAACCGTCAACGACCGTAAATTAGACTGTATGTTCTATTATTATGACGGAACTATTTACACGTCTACGATTAATCATCCGTGCCCGGAAGAATTAAAAGGCTCTGCTATACCTAATCCATATATATATGTAGAGTCTTACGACGCCATAGATTTTAAGTTGGTTTTTGACCTTAATTTTTCTCCAGAAGTGGTTTTGCAAGATATGTACGTAGTTGTTGAATTATTTCACGACGACGGCTCGTTGTGTCATTGGAAGTCTGAGGCAATATCCCTTAAAGACCATTACGTCGCGCAACTGCAAGAAATATACAAAGATAAAACTGTTACAAAAACGGAAGAAACAACTAAAAATGTATGCGAGAAAATGTTAAATTTTTCGGATATACCCTACGTAGAAACCTTTATTAGCGAAGGTAATACGTGGCATTATAACCGTTTCTATGCTTTTCCGGAAGTGACAAGAATAAAATATTCTTCTAGTAATCATTATAAGTTAAAAACTTTGTCGGGATACGTTATCCCTGTACCCAAAAACGATTTAGATAAAGATTCTCACGTAACTAAGATTTTGGACGTATCTTCCGGTTGTGAATTAATGACTTACACAGAAGTCGGAAAGTTAGTTCCTAAGCCTTCCTTTTTTGAATCTTTGTGGTATGGTCAAAACTACTTATATTCGCCTTCGGCTCAAGACTGTTATTACTTCTACGTCAACGATCTTAACGAAAAAGCAGGAAATACGCAGTTTGTCTACATGTCTGAAATGTTAGACGTCTCGGATCCGTCGGTAGTAACTATAAATATTCAATATCGCAAGGCTAATCCCTTACTTTCTACGGAAGATAAGATAACTAAAACAATGTTGACGTCACTAGACGAAGTTAATGCTATCGGTGACGTAGAGATACTTACGTACTTAGACGTATTGGATCGTAGTTCTATGAACTACGACTTTGGCGGATATAGATTTACGTTTAAAGGATTTAAAAAAGAAAAAGTATCGGAATACGAATATAACTTTGTAGCTCAATATGAGAGGACGAAGTTAGATTCAAGCAAAATACTAAACGGCACTACCGTGGCGTTAGTGTCTGCCTTAGCGGTCGGTGCTGTTTTAATAACATTATTAACAAGGAGAAAGAAATAATGGTAGGTATAGTATTAACAGTTATAGGTATAGTAGCCACTATTGGCGGTGGAGCTTTCGCTATAAGTAAGGCAAACGACATTATTAACGGTTTAGTGGATTCAGTATCGACGTTCGTAGGTGGTGTAATACCTACTCTAGTGACTGTAGTAATGATAGGACTTATAGTATATATTGTCGTTAAGTTAGTTAAGGCTGGTGGCAAGCAAGTCAAGGATTATCGTTACGAGAGACAAAGTAGACGTGAAAGTAACGCAAGAATTAACTATACTAACGAAAGAATAAAATCTGAGAAGATTAAGCGAGATTATTACGGGAGGAAGAAAAAATGAGAAAATTAATTAAAACGTTATTAATGCTCTGTGTAGTGCTTGTATTAGCCTTTCCAATGGGTATTATAGCCCTTGCAGAGTCCGAAGTAGATAACACAAGTCAAGAGCTTGTATTAGACGATTATGGTTTCCAAGAGGTTGTTTTCGCCGATTTAGGTTATCATCTTTATGAGGACGGAACGTACACTATTAATCCTAACTATTCCGACGGTTCGTTTATATCGACGGATATAGGTTACGAAGTTCAGTCTTTACATTTGGAACTTAATGCGAATGATACTACCTCTTACGGTGTGGAAATTCGTCTTAATTCGAATATGATTGATACAAACAACGACGGAACGGAAGACAGTGCATTTTATTTCGATTTCTACGTCAATAGTATCCGTAATGGATCTTACGGTTTATGTATAGGCTTACGTCCATACTGTACAAATTCGTCGTTCTCTTTTAATACTTCCGGCAAATACGTCACGGAGTATTTTCGTGCCGGAGATAACGTACTAACTAACACGCAGTATTTAGACGTTATAATCTTCCCCGGATCTAACGGTTATGCGTGGTACTGCTATGTCTACCTTAACAATGAGTGTATTATTTCTTACAGTTTTCCGGTTATAGAATTAATATCTAATAGTACGGTAGACTACACGTTTGGAACTAATATGGATATGCGAATTAAATCTTATAGCACTACGCAAATATCTAATTTACGTGTATGTTCAAGCGGTAAGAACTATACGGATTTAATGAATATAGAGATTGAGAACGGAAAATCCGTATTAGACAAGACGTCGGATTGGCTCTCGGACGAGTTAGGTATAACGGTAGCTTCTTCTACTTTAGGAGTCTTTTTAGTAGCAATAGTTTTGTTTGTGATATTTAAGAGATGATAAGGATTTTAAAGCTATATTGGAAAACGCTTCTTTACTATTTTATTCCGTTTGCTTTTTGGTCTTTTTGCTTTTTTTACAACTTTGGGATATATGACTTATGTTATAGCCTTGATACGTACGCTATGAGCTTGTATCACTTGTTAAGAGCTGTATTAGTAATATTCGTTTTTGTTCTCTTTATGAGGTCTTTAATCGCCTTTTACGGCGTTTTAATAAATATTGGAAGAGTTGAACGATTTAACAATTTTTGCGCCTCTATAAAGCACTCTTGGGGCATATTCGGCGAGCAAGGTGTAGGCAAGACCATTACTACGTATTATGTTTTGTGGCTTTTACAACCTTTGCGTTTTTACGAGTTGCAGTATAACGTATATCGCAAGATACCTCAAGAGGACAAATTAAAATACGAGTACGTTAACGGTAGTAAGTTCGGTTATAGACTTTATACCGTCCAAAAAGAAAGTTTGGATTTTTACAATAAAAACAAAGACAAAATCCCTCTTATTTACTCTCCTGCTACGCAAAAAATGACTATAGACGGTAAAGAGAGTTATATACTTTATCCGGAGCATTTCGTTAAAAAGAAACGTCTTCCGGAGAGCAATATGCTTGCTTGTGAAGAGTTCGGGGATATGTACAACAACTCTACCCGGCACAAGTCTAAAAATGGCAAAAAGACGGAAGAAGAACTACGACAGATTGAAGAGAATGAGAATTTATTCAAGTTCGCATCAACGCATCGGCAAGTGTCCGACGGCATAATGATTATGAATGACCAACGAAAGGGAGATTTGTCTATAGCATTTAAGGGCGTATGCTCTCTTAAATGGCATTTAGTGTCGCTTAATTTAAGGTATAAACCTAAATTAATAATCCGTCTTAAAGAATGGACGAAAAATAAGATAGTAAAAAACAAAGAGAAAAATCCAAAATGGCTAATACGGTTGGATAACGTGCTTAATCGAGTTTATAACGATATAGGCTTTATTAAGATATCTTACTTTGAAGAACTTGGCAACGAAGAAACGTCTAAAGTAGATAAAAAAGACTTAAAATGCTACTCTTTGCCTTGTGATATGCGATTCAAGGTTGAGAGCCGTGGTTTTCTTCTTCAGGCGGAAGAAACTAAGTTGCCGTTGGAAGTTTAATTTTTTAATGGGGTAAAAATGGATAATAAGCAGATACGTTTACGCAAGGTTTTACTTACGTGGAATAATCCACCGCCAAGGAATGATATTAAGAGTATTATAGATAATTTTGAAACGGATTATTATTGTTTATGTGACGAAATAGGCGCAGAGAACGGTACTCCACATACGCATATATTTATAGTATTCAGCGGACAGGTTCGTTTTTCGACGATTCAAAAACGTTTTTCCGGTGCGCATATAGATCCACCGAACGGCACTAACCAAGAGTGTCGAGACTATATACGCAAGGACGGTAAGTGGAAGGAAACGGAGAAGGCGGATACTAACTTGATTGAAACGTTCGAAGAATCCGGAGAAATGCCGGAAGGACGTCAAGGCAAGCGGACGGATATATCTCTTATAATAGATTGCGTTAAGCAAGGTTTGTCAAATTATCAGATTGTAGAGCTTTATCCAAATTTTGTAACGAGAATTAGGGATATAGACCGTTATCGGAATGAATATATTCAAGAGACGTATAAGCATAAATATCGTTTTCTTAAGGTAATATATGTTTACGGTTCGACGGGCACCGGTAAGACAAGAGGTATAATTGACAGTCACGGGATTGACAATGTATACCGTGTAACTGACTACGACCGCCCCTTTGACGATTATAACAGTCAGTCAGTACTTGTATTCGAAGAGTTCCGCAATTCGCTTCCCCTTGTTCCTATGCTTAATTATCTCGATATTTATCCTAACTTAAAGCTTCCAAGTCGGTACAACAATAAGATAGCGTGCTATGATACCGTTTATATCGTGTCTAATTGGGATTTGCGTCGACAGTATACTGAATTGCAAAATGACCGTAAATACGATTATAACGCCTTTTTAAGACGCATACACGAAGTATGGTATTACTACGACGTAGGAAAATGTATAAAGGTTTCTACCGATAACTTTTTGCGTAATAAATACTCTGTGCCGATGACGGAAGAAAAACAGTTGGAATTTGATAAAATTTTTTAAACGTAAAAAACGACAGATAAAAATCCGTCGTTTTTACAATTACTTTTTGTGTTCGTATCGATTTATCTCTACGTTTATCACTTCTCTTTCGAGATTGAGATTTTGTGCGCTAAATGCAAAATCCAACAGTGCATTTTCAAGAAATTTACCTGAGTTTGGGAAATATTTTTGGCAAATTTCTTTTGTTTTTTCTTCTAAAAGATTAGTTGTGTCCTCATTGCTTACTACAACAAGTATTTCGCTTATAGCCTTATTTTTTGCGATTCTACTTTTTTTAGTCATTTTGTTACTACCGTCCTTTTTGTTTAATTACGCCTAATAAGCGTATTACATATGTAGTATACTACGCTTAATAAGCGTATGTCAAGTATTTTACGCTTAATAAGTGTAATATTAAAGGGAATTTTTAAGGAGATTTTAAAATGGTTATTTTGTCTCAAATACAGGAAAAACTTGCGCAAGCTATAAAACAAAGCGGATTAACACAAACGGAGTTAGCTAAAAAACTTGGTGTTAGGCAACAAACGATTTCGCATTATATCAAAGGAGATATTATGCCTGCACTTGATACGTTTGCAAATCTTTGTGCCATTTTGGATATAGATGCAAACGATATACTTTGCATTGATAATCTACAAAACGTAAAAAACGACAGATAAAAATCCGTCGTTTTTGTTGACAATATTATATTTTGTATGTTAAAATATACATAAGTTAAAGCGAAGGGGCGTAGGCAGGTTGTTTGCCCCTTGCTTCAGATTTAAAAGCCGTTGTTCTTTTGGGAGAAGTGAACGGCTTTTTTAATGCCTAAAATTTACTAAATCTTTTTTGTACCTAATATGTACTTAATAACAAAGATAATCTCATCATT
>JAZNFL010000180.1:0-5127 GCA_045589135.1 Christensenellaceae bacterium | reverse complement strand
CTTGTAAGGAGCGAAGCGACGGAATAGCGATTACTACGAGAAGCGTTAATCGCGTCACTTCCGGCAGGCCGGTAAATAAAAAAAAGAACAAGGAAACAATCTTGTCCTTAATCTAAGGACTAAAGTGAGAAGACTTGTAAGGAGCGAAGCGACGGAATAGCGATTATTACGAGAAGCGTTAATCGCGTCACTTCCGGCAGGCCGGCAAATAAAAAAAAGAACAAGAAAACAATCTTGTCCTTAATCTTGGTCTGGGTGAGAAGACTTGAACTTCCGGCCTCATGAACCCCATTCATGCGCGCTACCAAACTGCGCCACACCCAGATAAAAAATAAAACTCTTTTTCTTTTATTGTCTAATCTATTGTAGCAAATTCTTTTAAAAAATACAACCTTTTAGCGTTAAAAAAATAAAAAAATAAAACGCCGTTAATTATAGAACTATTATAAAAGGATTTTAGTTTTGATATAAAATAATATTAGCGCGTTGACGAAAATCTAAAAGTCTAGATAAAGGCAAAATAAAAAATAAATAAAAAGCCGAACGGAAAGCCGAGTCCCTACAAGGGATTCGGCAACTAAATAAATCCTTGCGGATTTGTTATATTCGCTAAAAGCGAGTGATATTGCTACGCAGTTATATTTGCCTAACGGCAAGTTAGGATTTATTTAATATAACTTTGGCGTTGCCAAAATATAACGCAAAACTTGTTTTGCATATCACTTTTAGCCACAAGGCTAAAAATAAAACTAAATTATCTTAATCTTTTGTGGATAAGAAAAGCCCACTATATTTCGCTTTTTGCGAAGTATAGTGGGCTACACTTTTATTTACTATTAAAATTCCCTAATAGGAATTCCCAAAACCGTTCGGCAAATTTTTTTTATAACGCCTTAATAAATTAAGGACGAAAGGCTTTAGACTATAGCTAATAAATTGATCAAAATAATCCACGTAAGTCCGTAATAAGTAACTACGCCTATCATATCGTTAAGTGTTGTTATCAAAGGTCCGGAGGCTGCTGCCGGATCGACTTTTAAAGCTTTAAAAATCATAGGAAGCACAGTTCCGGTAAGACTCGCCATAAACATAGAGATAACCAAAGAAAGACCTATACAGCCGGACGTGGCAAAGCTCTTTATAAGGTCAAAGTCTTTGACGAGATACATATAAACTCCCAAGACTAAAACAGACGTAAGACCTAATAAAATACCGTTGGTAAAGCCTATTTTAACTTCTTTAAAAATAAACTTTAGCTTTTCTTTAAAGGTGGTGGTTTCTGCCATCAATACTCTTATCGTAACCGCCAAAGATTGCGTGCCTACGTTACCGCTCATACCCAAAATTAACGTTTGGAAGCCTGCAATAAAGGGGAGAAGGTCAATTACTTCTTCGAACAATCCGGAAATAGCCGAAACCAAGAGGTTTAAAAACAAAAGAATAAACAGCCAAGGCACACGCTTTTTAACACTTTTTAAAAGAGGTTCGTTGATGTCTTCCGTTTGGGTAAGACCTGCGAGCTTTGCGTAGTCTTCGTTAATTTCTCCCGTCAAAGCTTCGGTTACGTCGTCCGGGGTAATAACGCCCAAGATGCGGTTGTCGTCGCTAAGAACGGGCAAAGAGTCTTCGCTATAGCTCTTTAAGGACTCTATGCAGTCTTCTATCTTTTCTTTTGCGTAAAAGGACGGGTAAGAAGTTATAATTATGTCTTCTAAAGGGGTTTCTGCTCTTGCGATGACGAGATCTCTTAACTCTATCGCGCCGTAAAAAGTGTCGTCTTCGGAGAGTACGTATATGGTGTTTATGTTGTCGTTTTCTTGCGCTTGACGAATAACTTCGTTCATAGCGGTTTTGATAGTCGCCGTTTTGTAGATGGTAATAAAGTTGGTCGTCATCTTGCTTCCGATAAGATCGTCGTCGTAAGAATCTATCATTCTTATGTCCAACTTTGTCTCTATATCCAAAAGGCTAATGACTTCTTCTTTCTTTTCTTCCGTAAGCTCTTCGAGAATATCGACGGCGTCATCGGCGTCCATGTTTTCGATAAGGTCTGCAAGAGTCTGTGTAGAAAGTTCTTCCAAATATTCGTCAGCGTCTTCTAAGTAAGAAAATACGTCTGCGCATTTTTCCGTTCCTAAAACGGAATATAAAAGTTTTCTTTCTTCTACGGTTAAAAGTTCTAATACTTCTGCAACGTCTTTGTCGTGGTAGTCTTCTATTGCCGTTTTTTTGTCTTTGGCAGAAAGCGTTTGGTCCTTAATAATTGCAAGAAGCTCTTTTGCGTAATCTCTTTTTATTACGGTGGTTTCTTCCGTTACGGATTTAATTTCTTCCATAATAACCTCCTTACGTCAAAAGAATTAGGGCGAGCCCGTAATATACGACGACGCTTATAAGGTCGTTTAAAGCAGTTATCAAAGGACCGGATGCAACTGCGGGATCTACTTTACATTTATGGAGAATTATTGGGCTTGTAGAGCCGATAATTCCGGAAAAAATCATCGCTATAAACATAGAGAGCGACACGCAAGACGCCGTCTTTAAAGCGAGATTAAAGGGCATAGTAGGGGTTTTTATAAAGTAATAATAAGCTGTCATTACGGCAAAAGCCGTCAAGGACAAAATTATTCCGTTTACAAAAGCAACTCTAAGTTCTTTTAAGGTAAACAAAAATTTATCTTTACCCGTTAAGTTTTCGTCTGTCAAAACCCTTATCGTGACAGCTAAAGACTGAGTGCCTACGTTACCGCTCATACCGAGTACGAGTGCTTGAGAAAAAACGAGGAAAGGAAGGGCGTCTATAACCCCTTCGAAAAGCCCTGTGACAGCCGAAATTAAAATGCCGAGAGCCATTAAAGATAAAAGCCAAGGGGTACGCTTTTTTAACGAAACCCAAAGTTTTTCGTCGGAGTCTTCTTCTTGGCTTACCGCTGCAAACTTAACGTAGTCTTCCGTCAAAATTTCGTCGACGATTTCGACGACGTCGGCAGACGTTACGACACCTATAACGTTATTTTTGTCGTCCAAAACGGGCACGGAGTCTTCTCCGTAATCTTTAAGTTTGTCTATGCATTCTTCGGTGTTTTCCGTTGCATAAAAAAATGGATAAGAAACGCTTATTACGTCGTCCAAAGGTTTTTCCGGCTTAGCGGTAAATAAGTCTTTAAGCCTTATAGCTCCGTAGTACGTCATATCGTCGTTTACTGCGTAAATGGTTGTTATGTTGTCGTTGTCCGCAGCTTGTAAGACGAGTTCCTTCATGGCGCGTCTTGGAGAAAGGTTTTTATTGACGACGATAAAGTTGGTAGTTATAATGCTACCTATTTGATCTTCTTCGTACGAGCTAACTAAAAGGATGTCTTCTTTGGCTTCTTCGTCCAAAAGGTCGATAATCTCTTCCTTTTTTTCGGGGGTAAGTTCTTCGAGAATATCGACTGCGTCGTCTACGTCCATGTTTTCGATAATGTCCGCAACTTTAGAAGCGTCTAATTCTTCTATAAACTTTTCTACGTCGTCTTCTATATAAGAGAAAATTTCCGAGATCTTCTCATCGCCTAAAATGCCGTATAACTTAAATCTGTTTTCTTTAGTAATAAGTCCCCAAACGGCAGCGATATCGTTGTCGTGGTATCCGCTTAAAAAGTCGGTTATTTCTTCAGAGGAATAATCGCCGTTTAAAACTTCTAAAAGTTCTTGTTCGTAATCTCTTGCGGTAGAAACGTCTTCCGGTTTTTCTACGGGTAAAATTTCTTTTTCCGACATAATTATTCCTCCTTGAATTATTCGCTTATTTTACGCCCGACGTAGGCGAGTAGGTATGCGTTTATAAAAACATAAAGCATACGTTTATGAGTTTTATATTTTATGATAATCGTTGCTTTTAGTTTTGCCAAGGCAAAACTAAAAGTTTATTTTTTAAATTGATTTTATGTTGTTGTTAAAATTGACTGTTTTACACCGTACGTACGGTGTAAAACTATTATTTGTAAGAAACCGATTTTAACGTGTATTGTAAAAATCCTAAAGGGATAGGAAGAGCGTTTTTAATTTTAATCGGGCGGTGTTTGTTTTCGTTTGTCTCCGTGTGTTGAGCGTAGTACGCTTGTATCGGAGCGCCCGTGTAGGTGGAGTTTATTTGGAATATAACGCAGTCCGTAGGAATGGATTTTTCTTGCAAAGTAACGCCGTTTTCCACGTAATCGTAAAGGGTTACGGTTTCCGTAGCACCGGAAGAAGGAACGGCGCAAATCATGCCGGTAAGAGTTTGCGATATTGCGTCTAAAGTGGTAAAGGAAGTGTTAAACTTTTCGGTAATTTTAAACGCTCTTGGCAAAAACAGCATAAGTCTGTTATCTATAAGACCGGAAGAATACTTTTTAGTGTACTTTTGACTGTGACCGTAAAAAGCGTCTTCGGTTTCTTTGTCGTTATAGGTAAAGTTTACCGTTGCTTTAGAGCCGGAGTAAACGATTTCTACGACGTAATCGAGATTTTTTATCTTTAACTTATCGTCCTTTATGGAAGGCTCGACGCATTTTACCGATTCGACGCTCTTTACCGGAGCGAGAGAGTCCGAAACCCCTTTAAACCAAACCGAAGAAGTAACTTGGTCGTTTACTGGGAATTCTTCCGTTCCGTCGACGTATTTGCCGGTGACGTTTAAAGAGGTCGTAAAAAGATAATATTCTTCGCCGTCCAAAACGTCGGTTTTAAGCGTCGTAACAAAGGTCCCCTTTAAGTCTGCCTTAATATCTTCGGATTGTCCGTCTACGGTTTCGACGGTGTAAGTTAAAACTTCTTCAACGTCAGAAACGCCTACGTTTTTAGAAGACGTAAGCCAATAAGAGCCCTCTAAAGAAAACCCTGTGTTTTGTGTGCATCCACTAAAAAGGGAAACGCTAAAAATTAAAGTTAAAAATAAAGCTAAAAACTTTTTCATAATTATCTCCAAAAAAGCGGTGTAATTTAAACTTCTTTAAAAAGAAAGTTTTTATACCGTATAAAGAGATTATAACACATAACTTTATAAACGACAAACGAAAAGAAAAACCTTTTAATAAAAAATTTAATTTTTTATTTGGATTTCACGAAAAGATATTTTAAAATTTATTTAAGTTATTTTTTAAA
>JAZNFL010000179.1:0-2251 GCA_045589135.1 Christensenellaceae bacterium | reverse complement strand
TATAAATTCTTCCGTCTTTTCTTTATCGGACGTTTTAATTTTTTCTAAAGCATCGCTTAAAAGATTTACCTTTTTAGAAACGGCAGAAAGTTTCCAAGTTAAAACTTCGGTTATTGCGAACTTTTCGTCAAAGACGGCAGTCTTCATCTTTTCTACCTTATCTTGCCAACGGCCTACGATTATCTCTTCTACTCCGTACTCTTGGTTATATTTTTGGAATAAACAATAGTATCGATAGAATTCCGTAGCAGTTTCGTCGTCCTGTACGTATTGCGTTATAAGTTCTAAAGTAACGTCAAAGCCGAGTTCTAAATATTCTTTTATGGCAACGGACAAATCTTCCCATCCTCTTGGCGTAACGAATTTAAATCCATAAGGAGTCTTTTGCATGACGAAAAGTTTTTCCGGCTTAATTGCCAAATAATAAGTAACTGCCGGGCATATCAATTTTTCTTTGGCGTATTTTTTAAATGCTCCGTAATCGGGAGCAACCTCTATCTTCTTTACTCTATCGAGCGTTACGACGTCGAAATCTCTAACCGACTTATTGTATTCTAACGGGTTACCGGCAGAAACCAAAATCCAACCTTCCGGTATTTTATGTGGACCAAAACGTTTGTTTTGCAACAGCTCGAGCATTGCCGGAGCTAATGTTTCGGAAACGCAATTTATCTCATCAATGAATAATATTCCTTCTTTTTTTTCTTGAACTTCTATCGCTTGGTAAACGGAAGCTATTATCTCGCTTAAAGTATATTCCGTTACCGAATACTCTTTACCTCCAAACGTCTTTTTAGTTATAAACGGCAAACCTATCGCCGATTGACGAGTATGATGAGTTATCGTATAACTAACGAAGCCTACGTTTAATTCTTTTGCAACTTCTCCAACTATTGCGGTTTTTCCTATGCCGGGCGCACCTATCAAAAAAATCGGTCTTTGGCGTTCGTTATCAACTACGTATGCTCCAAATTCGTCCTTTTTTAAATACATTTCTACGGTGTTTTTTATTTGATTTTTTGCGTTTAAAACGTTCATTTACAAATCCTCCTCATCTATAACGAGTTTACATGCCCACATAGGCACGTCGTAATTATTTCTTAAATCGTCATAAAAGACGAAAGCTGTTTTATAGGTTGGCGCCACTTCCGGATATCTACCGTTTCCGTCGGTAAAATATATTAAGCCGTTTAATTTTTTAATCTCTCCTTGAGATTCTTTTTCTTCTATATATTTAAACGCTTGCCTAAAATCCGTACCCCCACCACCTATTAAAGTGAAGTTTTCCATATACTTAGCAAAGTCCTCGTATCCGTTAATCTGTTTAAACTCTCTTACCTTATCGTCGCATTGAATAATATATATTTTAGAGTCGCTATAATTTAAGGTCGTTTGGCTAATTAGGTCGTATACTTTTTGCAAAAATTTTTTTACCAAATCTCCCATCGTCGAGCCGGAAGTATCTATGACTATAGCGATCCCTTCCAGATGTCTTTCTTCCGTATACTCTAAATTTTCTATAAGTGGCATATTTTTATATAAGTTTAACCCGTAACAATAGTATACGTAATCGAACTCGTCTTGACTTTGAGAAACCCTTTCTTTTGCGTTTAAAAAGTCCGATAAAAATTTGTTAAAGTCGTATTGTTTTTCTTGCGATAAGGTTAAATTTTTAATAAGCACTTGTGTTTGAACTTGAGAATCCGTAGAAAATGCTTGTACGTCTATTAGCATACGGGCGGAAATTTCTTCCCAATCTATATTAGATTGCTTTTCCTTCCATCCGGCAATACCTAAAACTTCTAACTCTTTTTCTCGAGGCTTAATTTCTCTATCCCAAAAAACGTGCTCGTCTAAATAAAAACTTTCGTTTAGCTGTAAAAGTGCTTCCGTAGAGCTTTTACAAAGCACCTTATATATCCTCTCCGCATTTAGTATTTTGACTTTTTCTTCTAACTTTTGATATATTTTTTCTCTTTCTTTTTGGCGTTGTTTACTAAAAACGGGTAAATTAAAACTGTCTATTACGTTTTCTACCGCTATATCGCAACTGACGCTCCACGCCAAAAAATTTTCTTTTAAAACTCCTTTTTTATCGTGCCTAAATAGACAATGCAAAAGAGAATGTACTAAAGCCCTTTCTACGCTTAAACCGCTATCGTAATAACGCAATAGGTATTTGGGGTTATAATAAAACGTTTTACCGTCTATGGCAAATCCACTGATTTCTTCTCGGCAATTATAAGAAGTC
>JAZNFL010000178.1:0-11731 GCA_045589135.1 Christensenellaceae bacterium | reverse complement strand
TCTTCCTAAGACCGCTTGGCCTCCGACTTGCATTATCCGGCTCTGTTGCATAAACCTTCAAGACAAGACTGTTTTGCAAGCCAATTCCAAGCCCAAGAGCAAATACCATTGCAAGAACAAGCAAATAGCTTATAATTAAACTTTTAATTCTATTTTTCATAACAATTCTCCTTTCGGAAGGATTTATTTTTTATTGCTATTTATTCGGTTTTTTCTTTAGGTTCGTCGGTTTTATTACCGCCTATAACGCCTTTCTTTTTGAGGACGAAGAATAAACCTACTCCCACACCTGCAACGACTACCACGATGGCGATAACGATGCCGACGCTTGAACCGTTACCGTTTCCACCCTTGACAATTTGGCAATCGCAAACGTCGCATTTGCCGTCTTCGTCTGCATCCGTATGAGCCGATTTGTTTGCCTTATCTCCGCAAGAACATTCGTTCCAATGCTCGCTTGAATTGTTTTTCCATTCTGTTCCGTGTTCGTGAGGAGCAAGTTCTCCGTACTCGTTGCCACAAGTTTCGCACTTTGCCTTTTGTGTACAAGTTGCAACGCCACCCGAACAAGGAGCGAGTTCTCCGTACTCATGATGACAAAATTCACACACGGATTTGTTTTGACAAGTCGAAACACCACCTTCGTGATAGCTCCAATCGACGTATACGTCGCAATGCTCACAGAAGTTAGCGCACTTCGTATCGTCTACGTATTGATAATCCGGAACAGAAAAATCGTGGTCGGCGTAATACGTTGCGCCACACTCACCACAAATTCCTGCGGTTTGGCAAGTAGCTCCACCGCCCCAGTGAGGAACGTTCCCCTCTAATTCTTCGTCAGGATCGGGACAGTTTGGTTTAATACAAACTTGCCAATGGCTGTATTCGTCATTATCCCAAACGTCATCACTGTATTCGTGCTTATGACTTGCGATAACAGTTGTATAGTAAGCTATACCCGTGGCGGAATATCCTCCTTCCGGAGCTAAAACGCCGTAAATATAAGCCTTGGTCTTATCTCCGGTATAATCTAAAGATAATCCGTCTTTAGCTTCGAAATTGATTAAAATTTCGTATTCTACACCTTCTTCGTAGGTGTCTTCTGGTTGCATTTGTGCTCCTAACGGAGTATACCACGCAATTTTAACGTTAACTCCGTCTGCGGAAACTTTGTTATTCGGTATGATTACTTCGCCGTGCTTAGGCTTAGCCATCTTTACGTTGATTACCGTTATGACGTTAGAAATAACTTGTTGATCGCCGACTCCGCACTTTCCGTCAACGAGAGTTACTTTACAATTGATAAGGCTGTTTATATCGGTGGATTTAACGGTATATTCGTCTTTAGTTGCGCCGTTTATCTCTAAACCATCCTTATACCATTGATAGAATACCGTCTTATAAGTAGGATTTGACGCTTGGACTTCTACCGCATGTTTAAACGTTGCGCTTTCGTTACACATCTTGTCAACGTCAACGGTAAGCGTTACACCAATACCGATTTCTCCGTTTGCCTTGTAATATACGGGGTAATCTGCTTCCGGAACTGTAAATTCGTAGAAGAATCGTCCGGAATCCAACTTGTCCTTTTGCAATACGTCGTTTATGTATACGTTTGCATCAGGGGCAACGTCTATATCTTCGTATTCTACGATCATACCGACAAGGCGATAACTCTTACCCGGTATTAAAAGGGCGTTTTCTACGTTCTTAGGGTTTCCGTAAGAATTTTCTCCGAGTATTTCGTAAATAGCCATGCTATCTAAGTCGATAGAAATCCCCGGGGTTGTTACCGTTATCTGAGGAACTTTACCGCCCGCAACTATACCGTCTGCCTTTAAATAAATTTGATATAAATCGCTACTGCAAGTTACGTTATGTCCGTAGTTGATCTTGCCGTTTGCGGTAACAACGACGTAAAATATGCACGCTATATCCTCTGCTTTAAAGTCGTACGTAAAATTGGTTGCTCCCTCGATAGCCTCTCCGTTTCTGTACCATTGATACGTAACCTTACCCGCCTCGAGCGCCGTGTTAAATTCTGCACTTTGAGATGCCATTAATTGGGTATTAAGTATAATCTTTCCTCCAACGCCGAGTTGAGAATTATTTATATCGTACACGATTGCAAAACCTGCGGAAGGCGTAGCCTCGAAGGTATAATCGATATAAGCGTATTGCGAATTCGCACTGACCGTAGCGTTCTTTCCGTTGACGGTTGCACTTACGGTGTCGCCAAACTTATTTCCTTCCGGCGGATAGACAAGCATCTTTATAGAATAAGATTTACCTGCCTTAAAAACTGCATAATCGCCCATAAGAAGAGAAGCTTCTTCTCTCCATTCGTAACTTTCGAGTGTTACCCCGTTTTCTAAAGTTATTTTGATTTCGTTTGCCTTTTGTCCTGGCACTATATCCTCTATGGTAACGCTGATGGATTTTACCGCTTCTTTACCGTAATTAGCCTTTAAAGAAACCTCATTAGGAGGCATTGTAAAGGTCGTAGTTACACTATACTTGTCTTCTAAAACGGCGATACCGTTCCAATACGTAAAATCCATTCCTTCTTCCGGGGTATTGGCTACAATCGTAACCTCTTGCCCGTAGCTTGCTTCGGTTACAGCAATACCGTCGACCATTGCAACTCCGGATTCTACCGTTATTGGGTATTTCTTCTCGTAAGAAATAACTCTTATAGGGTTTACGAAAGACGAGTTTTCGGTTTTACACAAAGCGCATCCCGTCCACGAATACCAATAGTATTCTTTATTTTGATTTTTTGCCTCGTAATTTGTTCCTACAAATATATCTTCCGTCAACTTTTGTCCGTTGATTGTAACCTCGTGGGTAGCAATAGAAAACGCATCAATTTGCGAAGAAGTTACTTGTACGCCCGATTTAAAGAATGCGTCGTTTATTACCAACTCTCCTGTACTTTCGGAATAAAGCGCACCGTAACCGTCGACGTATTGGGTATGCGCTCCGTCACCCATAACGGTATGAATGTAAGGACCGTTAAGCGTTAAAGAAGCATTGTTTTCCAAATATAATGCAAATCCGTTTTGAACGGAATACTCTCCCCCTTCGAGTATAACCTTTGCCAAAGAATTAGCATATACGACAGTTCCCGTGTATTTGTTATACATAGTAACGTCGATTGCGGTAAGAGAGGATTCGTCCGTTACGGCAACGACACCTTTAGATTGACGTTTTGCCTTAGCAGAATAGTTATCAAAGATAATTGTACCGTTTTTTACTTCGAGTTTAGAATTGTTAGACACGTCGATCATAGAAAACTCGCCGGTGTAATACTCGTTGATATGGTTGAGAACCTCTAATTTGTAGCCGTTTAAATCGAGCACGTAATCCATACCGCCGTTAAACAAAAGACGGTGCTTGGTAGGAAGCTCGTCGTCCGGAACGATATCCTCTATGGAATTCTTAAGTTTTATGTTTGTCTTATCGGAGTTGACAGCGTTGAGAAGTTCGTTCCACGTGCCAACCTCCGTAATTTCCACTTCGGGCTCGTCGGCTTTTGCCGTAATCGGAGCGATTGCAAACGTGCCGAAAAGCATTGTAACCGCCATTAATAAAACCACGACTAAATTTCTTGTTTTCATTTTAATTTCTCCTTCTACACGGGTTTATCCGTGTTTTTTAATTTTATTTTTTCAAGAATTTCGACGAAAGGTAACTTTCCTCCAACCGTCTTGCGGTAAACCTCGTCAGAGTTTACCAAGATTTGTCCCGGCAAAAACATTACGTCGCCGTTTTCGCCTGCAAATTCGATGTTAAAATACCACAAGGCGTCTTTTCGTCCTTTAGTTCTCGTAGGGCAATAAAAGCAAATCTTTCGATCGTGCATGTTTATTTCTAAAGAACTGCTTTCTTCGCACCCGTCGAAAACGTTTTTACCGAATATCGGCATAGAACTGTCGAAGTACACCGTGTATATATCTCTCGGCGCATTGATGAACAAGTATTCGGTAGTTTCGTCTTTATCGACGACTTTTTCGTGTCCTTTTACGATAGGCACTTCTATCTCGTTAAACTGCAATCTTTTTGCTACCACATACGTTACCTCCTTACCATTGTTTTGCCATCGTATTACTTTAGGCAATACGATTATACCAAATACGTAAGTATTTGAGCCTGCCCGACCGGTATAGTTTTAGTATAGGTTAAGTATAGGTTTTTAGTTTTTAGGGGGTTTTTGAGCAAAAAAGCACAAAAAAAACGGTGGCAACTTGTGCCACCGTCAAATTTTAAGTTTTACTTAAAAAGCGATAAAATTTCGTCCTTTCCACTGACGTTTAACGTTGTATATAAGATACCTAAATGCCATTTTACCGTGCTTTCTGAAATATGTAAATCGGCTGCGATTTCTTTTTGACTCTTGCCGTCGAGAATACCGTCGAGCATTTCCATTTGCCTCGTAGTCAACGTCTTATCAGCAGGGAGAAGATTTAATACCCTTTCTAATCTTTCCGCTTTAGGGATAGAATCTAAAACGATAACTCTCGTTTTTTCCGTCGTAGGCTTAGGAACGTCAACTTTACGAATGTAATCTTGTAATAAGAGATACACAAAAAAGTAAGCAAGTTCGCTCATGATGTATGATATAGCAAGCATCTCGAAATTCCAAGTAACAATCTTTTCTACTACCCATATGGCAATGTTGCCTAAAATAATAGCAAGCATAAATCCTGCTAATTTTTGCGATGCGTCTTTCTTTTTTACTAAAGACGTAATACAAACACAGAGCATCAGCGCAAGGTAAAACAAAACGTAAATAAGATTTATCGGGTGCAAAACACCGTATTCTTTTACGAGATATGCCGAGCCGTTTTCAAATTCGAGCGTGGCACTTACGTAATACCAATCGAGCCAACCCGTCGTAAATGCGATAGCATACATAATTACCGCTAAGCAAATAAAAACGCCTAAAACCCATTTTTTATACGTATAACCGCAAAGTTTAGAAACTATTATAAACATACACATAGGCACGAAAACTTGTCCTAAGTACGCTATTTTATTTGCCCACAACGCAAACTCTACCGTTTTAGAAAGAGAAATCAAAAAATACCCAAGCGTAACAACGCAAACGCAAACAAATAAATTAATCAGCCACGGCTCGTCTTGTTTTTTACGTATAAACGCAAAATACAATGGTGGCATAATAAGCGATAAAGCAAATATTAAACCATATGCGATTACCATAGCCCAAACTCCCTTCGTTTATCTTTCGATACTTAATTATAGCAACATTATCTAAAAAAAAGCAAGGCTTTTTATAATTTTGCCGTTTATTTTGCTTATTTACTCTTACATATATAGCCTATTTCGGCATGTTTTTTTACTAAATCGTTAAAAAACTTTACTTCTTCTTCATATAAAGATTTTACTCTAAAATACAAAAGGTTTTCTTCCTTTTCTTTAGGTAACATAAAAACCAAAGGTCTAATTGGCAAAACGTCCCGAGGGGTTGCTTCTACCCCTTGGCAATATAAAATAATAGCCCTATCGGGAGAAACAGGAAAGTAGTCTAACATATCTATTTTTTTATCATCTATAGTTGTTCCCGTTATGGATACGGGATAACAATCGCTTAAGACGAACTCCCCTTCTTTTGGTCTTACGAATGCCAAGACCTTTTTCCTTGCAAAACTATCTAAGCAATCTCTCCTTAAAAACAGTTTAAAAATATCGTCCAAGCCTTCTTGTTTTATAACTTCTTCGTAAGACCTGCACTTTACTACTTGACGCAAATTGCGCTTCCATAAAGCATCGAAGTTATAATCCGGTTGATACTTAGAATACATTTTTTTACCAAATTGAGATAATCCGCCGTTAAATAATTCTTTAGTTCTTTTAGACCTAAACGCCATTAAAACGAAAAACAAGATTAACTTGTCGCTCTCTTCTTTTGTAAGGTCGAACTCTTCTGTTTTTAAAAAACTATTCTTAATTATTCTCGAAACGTCGTTTTCGAATTTAGAAAACTCGTCCTCTATCACGTTGGGATAATCTTGGTTTTTTTCGTCTTTATATAAGTTTTTAATTTGAAATTTATATTTAACCTGAACCTTTTCCGTTTTTAAAGTCTTTGCATCCGTATAATTGGTCGAAAACCCGTCAAACGTAAAATTTTTTAATATAAACTTAGAAATATAATGCTGTTTTTGTCTTTCCATTTTTATGTCTTTTTAATTTTTAATTAAGTAGCTTGTTAAAAATTACGTTTTCCAAATTATTTTCTGCCCGTAGAACCAAAACCGCCCTCTCCACGCTCGGTTAAGGATAAACCTTGAGATTCTTCGTAATCTACCGATAAAAAGGGAGTAATTACCATTTGTGCAATGCGTTCGCCCATTTCTACCGTTTGCGGATTGGAAGAATGGTTGTAAAGAGCAACCTTAATTTCTCCACGATAGTCCGAATCGACCACTCCGACCTTATTTGCAGGCGCTAAACCCCTTTTGCAAGCAAGTCCACTGCGAGCGTAAATAAGTCCGGCATAGCCTTCGGGAATTTCCATTTTTAAGCCCGTGCCGATAAAAGCCGTTTCTCCCGGCAATATCGTTATTGCTCCTTCTTCCGCACTATAAAGATCTGCCCCCGCAGAATACGGAGAACCTTTTGTTGGAATAACCGCTCTTTCGTTTATTTTGCAAATTTTTATCTTCATCATATCACCTTATAAAACTTTTCAGTTTAAATTTATAAATTCTCTAACTCTTCGGACAAAACCGCCCATTCTTCGGTATAAGCACTTTGCAACTCTTGAGCTTCGTTTAGCTTATTTTGAACTTCTTCTACCTTGACGTAATCCGAGTACACCGACGGATCTTCTAACTCTTGGCTAAGCTTAAATATTTGTTCGTCTAAAGAAGAAATAAGCTCTTCTAACTTTGCAATGCGCTTGGTCTTTTTTGTCTTTTCTTTTAAAGGGGTGGTATACCCTTTGGTTTTGTCTTGTTTTACAATAGTTTTTGTCGATTCTATAGCAGTCGTATTTTGTAAAGAAGACAGTTTCTCTTTTACGTTTAATTGGTATTCTTCGTATCCGAAAGGATATAACTTAACCCCGTCTTCTTCGAAAACAAGCATTTTGGTCGCCACTTTTTTGACGAAGTATCTATCGTGAGAAACAAATATTAAAGTGCCCTTGTATTCTTGAAGCATACTCTCTAAAGTTTCTTTGCCGACGATGTCCATGTGGTTTGTAGGTTCGTCCAAAATAAGAACGTTAGGACGCTTTTTTAATATCTTACAAAGAGCAAGTCTTACTCTTTCTCCTCCGGACAAGGTATCCACGCTCTTAAAGACGTCTTCTCCGGTAAAAGTAAACGCTCCAAGCGCAGTCCTTACCTGAGTTTCGTTAAGCAAAGGAAATGCGTCGTGGAAATCTTCGAAAACCGTCTGTTTACCGCTGTAATGCGCCATTTGTTGATCAAAATAACCAACCGACGTCTTTACGCCGTATTCGTAAAAACCCTTTATCGGGCAAAGTTTGCCGACTAAAGTTTTTACGAGCGTCGACTTGCCTATTCCGTTACCCCCGATAATAGCCAATTTATCCCCACGGAAAATCTCGAAATTTACTTGTGCCAAAACCTTATCGTAACCTATGGACATCTCTGCCTTTAAGACGTTTTTTACACTGTCTACTTCCGGCTGAAAGTCTGCGTGGAAGGTCCTTAAATCGTATCTGTCGGGAGCGTCGATAATCTTCATGCGTTCGATTTGTTTTAATTTAGACTGCGCCATAGAAGCCTTTGTCGCCTTATATCTAAATCTCTCGACAATTCTATTTAATCTTGCTATCTCCGCACGTTGTAAATCGTGGTCTTTAAGTTGCTTTAAGTAATTTGCTTTTTTCTGCTTTTCGAAAGCTCCGTAACCGCCAATATATCGAGTCGTTTCTCCGTATTCTATCTCGTATACGACGTTTACTATTCTGTCGACGAACATTCTATCGTGCGACACTATAACGACTGCCGACTTGTAATTTTTTAAATAATCTTCGAGCCACTCTATCGCCTTTACGTCCAAATGGTTGGTAGGTTCGTCCAAAAGCAAAATGTCAGGTTTAGAAAGAAGCAACTTTAAAAATGCAATTTTTGTCTGTTGCCCACCCGAAAACTCCTTTAACGGTTTACTTTTGTCTTCTTCGGTAAAACCAAACTGCTTAATCGCCGTAAGGTATTCTTTTTTGTAGGTATAGCCATCTAAAAACTCAAATTTGTCACGCAGATTAGAATACGTCTTTAAGTTTTTATCGCTGTAATCTCTATTTAACTCTTCCGAAAGCTCGTTTATTTTTTCTTCTACAGCTATAACTTCTTGGTAAACTTTTAAAATTTCTTCGAGCATCGTACCGTTTTCGTTCTCGAAAGAAATTTGTTTTAAGTATCCGATAGAAGGGTTTCCGGATTTTATTAAGTTAAACGTGTCTTCTCCCGTGCCTTCCGATAGTTCTACCTGACCTATAATTGCCTTTAAAAGAGTGGTTTTACCGCAACCGTTTCTTCCGACTATGGCAATTTTTTCTTTGTCTTTTATCTCGAAGTTTACGTTTTCCAAAACGGTATCCGCCCCATAAGAAACGCTTCCGTTTATAATTTTAAATAACATCTTTTCTCCATTGTCGTATTGTTATAAGCCGTATTTACGGCACGCCTTAAATAATACGGACGGAATGTTTTTTTAATTAAATATTTTGGGTTATATTTAAGTATTCGTCGTAAGTGGTAAGCTTATCGAACGTCTTTGTTTGTTTTATCTCTATAATTCTATTTGCAACGGTATTCATAAGTTCGTGGTCGTGCGAAGTAAACAACATACAGCCTTTAAAGTTTGTCATGCCGTTGTTTAAAGCGGTAATAGACTCTAAGTCTAAGTGGTTAGTGGGCTCGTCCATTATAAGGAAGTTTCCTCCTTCTAACATCATCTTTGCGAGCATACATCTTACCTTTTCTCCACCCGATAATACGTTTGCCGTTTTAAGCGCTTCTTGACCGGAAAAGAGCATTCTTCCAAGCCATCCACGTAAAAATTCTTCAAAATGGTCGTACGAATACTGACTTAACCATTCTACGAGTGGCATACGACAACCTTTAAAATACTCGTCGTTGTTTTGCGGAAGATACGTGGTCTTTATGGTTTTGCCCCACTTAACCGAACCTGCGTCCGCCTCTTCTTTTCCTATCAAAATATCAAACAGCATTGTTATAACCTTACTGTTATCGGTAACAAAGCCGATTTTTTCGTCCTTACTGACGGTAAAACTGACGTCTTTAAAGTAACCGTTTTTAGTTAAACCTTCCACAAACAATATATCGTTGCCGATTTCTCTATCGTACTTAAAGTCGATATAAGGATACTTTCTCGAACTTATCTTTATATCCGTTATGGTAAGTTTTTCTAATTCTTTTTTTCTGGAAGTCGCTTGTCTGGACTTAGATGCGTTTGCAGAGAATCTCGCTATAAACTCTTGTAACTCTTTTGCTCGTTGTTCTGCCTTTTTGTTTTGGTCTTTTAACTGTCTAGCCATAAGTTGACTTGTTTGATACCAAAAGTCGTAGTTTCCGACGAAGATATTGATTTTGCCGTAGTCTACGTCGCAAATGTGCGTACAAACTTTATTTAAAAAATAACGGTTGTGCGAAACTACTATTGCAGTATTTGGATAATCCATTAAAAAGTTTTCTAACCAAGAAATAGTCTTTAAGTCGAGGTTGTTTGTTGGCTCGTCGAGTAAAAGAACGTCGGGATTTCCGAAAAGTGCTTGCGCAAGCAATATTTTAACCTTCTTTTTTGCGTCGAGTTCTCCCATTAAGCAATAGAAATCTTCCGACGGAATCTCTAAATCGTGGAGAAGCTTTTCTGCTTCGCTCTCGGCTTCCCAACCGTTCATTTCGGCAAATTCGTTTTCGAGTTCTGACGCCTTTACCCCGTCTTCTTCGGTAAAATCTTCTTTAGCGTATAAAGCGTCTTTTTCGTCCATAATTTCGACAAGTCTTTTGTGTCCGAGCATTACCGTTCTTATAACCGTCTCTTTATCAAAAGCGTTTTGGTCTTGCATTAAAACCGACATACGCTCGTTTTTACCTAAGGCAACCTCTCCTTTATTTGGCTCTAAATCTCCCGATAAAACCCTTAAAAAGGTCGATTTACCCGCACCGTTTGCTCCAATAACGCCATAACAGTTTCCTCCTGTAAAACGGATATTTACGTCCTCGAATAGTTTTCTTGATCCAAATTGTACCGTTACGTTTGATACGTCTAACATTTATTAATCTCCTTTTTTATCGCATTACGCTCTTACTTAAAGTGAATTTTAAACTATATAGTTATACCGCAACTCCATATAGAAATTGCGGTCGAATAAATTATTTACTCAATATTTCGTAACCGGTTTCGGTCATCAAGATAGTATACTCGAACTGTGCAGACAAACTGCCGTCGTTTGTATATATCGTCCAGCCGTCGTTACTGTCAACAAAAATCTTTCTCGTTCCGGCGTTTATCATCGGCTCTATGGTAAATACCATACCTGGACACAAAACCATACCCCTGCCAAATTTACCCACGTGGCAAACGTATGGGTCTTCGTGCATTTCTAATCCGACACCGTGTCCGCCGACTTCTTCTACGACGCTAAAACCATTTTCTTTAGCGTGCTTATTTACAAAATAACCTATATCTCCAACGTGACAATACGGCTTTAAGTTTTGCGTAGCGATATCTAGACACTCTTTAGTAACCCTTACTAATTTTTTAGCTTGTTCGGTAACCTCGCCTATCATAAACATTCTGGAAGCGTCCCCGTAAAAACCGTTTACTTTTGTCGTACAGTCTACGTTTACTATATCTCCGCTTTTTAAAACGACCTTTTTAGACGGTATACCGTGGCAAACTTGATCGTTTACCGAAGTACATACGCTTTTGGGATAGCCCTCGTAACCTAAAGGGCCGGGGATACCGCCAAGTCGTTTGGTTTCTTCTGCAACGACGTCGTCTATATCTTGAGTTGTAATGCCCTCTTTTACGATACTTGCAACCTTATCTAAAATTAAAGAGTTAATTCTGCAAGCTTCTCTAATGCCCTCTATTTGGCGTTTGTTTTTTATTAATTTCTTAGGAGGAACGGTTTTTCCGTGACGGCGTAAATCGTCGAGCTTTAAATCTAATTCTTTATGACAAAAGCAATATTCCGCACCGCTTCCGCACCAACACAAATCAAAATCTCTCATATTATTTAGTCTCCGGCAAAGTAAAACCCCTGTGTTCTATAATAGTCGAAAAAACTATTTGGGTTTTAGTTCTTCCATACCCTTGCATGACGGTGATAAATTTGTCCATTTCTGCAGTGCTTACGAAAATTGCCTCTATCAAAACGGAATAATCCCCCGTGACGTGGCTACACGCTATTACTTGATGGCAACCGTTTAAATATTCGTATAATTCTACCTTTCTCGAAGGAGAAACCTCCATATCTATAAAAGCTTTGATAGAATTACCTATAACCGAAGAATCTATTTGGGTATAATAACCTTTTATTATTCCGTTTTGCTTCATGGCGTCGATTCTTGCAGCTACGGTAGGAGCAGAAACGAAAACTTGTTCTGCTATGGATTTTGCAGAAAGTCTTGCATTGTACTGTAAAATCTTTAAAATTTTAATATCTATATCGCCTAACTTTACGGTCATAAAAACAGACCTC
>JAZNFL010000177.1:0-6104 GCA_045589135.1 Christensenellaceae bacterium | reverse complement strand
GGCTACGATCCGACTTTCTAGAGATCACGTAATAACGTATAACGACAAAAATTCTATTATATCTTTAAGTTTTAAGTTCGAAATTTGCTCAGAATGTGCAGGATACAACCACGATTTTAAAAGCGATATAACCTTTTCTGCAAACGGCATAGAACTTTGCACTTATACAAGCCCCGGAGATTTTGGCGAAAGAAGAGGAAGGCTAAATCCGGAGTGGTTTGCCGGAAACCTAACCCAATACGGACTTTTACAAAATCTCGATATACGTTTTGACGGAACGTACTTAAACGAAAAGAGGGTTTCGGACGTTTGTATAGCAGATTTAAACCTTAACGACAACAACCTTTTAACCTTTAAAATAGAAGTAAAAGACGATGCAAAACACATAGGTGGGTTTAATCTTTTTGGAAAAAACTTTGGAGATTACCCACAAGACATTACTTTAACCATAACTTATCAAACAAAAAACTACACCGTACAAACCTAATTATACGCCACGTTTACGCAAAACGTAATTTGTAAACGAAGCTTTATACCCCTTTTAAAGCGATACAAGCACAAACACCACAAAAAATAAAACACAAAACAATTGATATAAAACACGACAAACAAAAACAAGACGAAAAACAAGACGAAAAACAAGACCGCAGTTGGCTAAGCTATCCACCTGCGGTCTTTAAATACTACTATTTATCTCGTTAATATTTTTATCGATACGACAAATTGCGTTATATATTACGGACACTTTTAAAACTCTATTTTAAAAGTTGTTCCAACGTCTTTTTTGCTTGTGACAGAAATCTTCCATCCGGATTTTACACAAATCTTTTTAACTATTGCAAGCCCTAATCCGTATCCGCCGTAAATTCCACCGTGGCTCTTATCCGCCGTGTAAAATCTCGAAAAAATCTTTGGTAAATCTTCTTCTGCTATGCCTATTCCGGTATCCGCCACCATCAAATAATCTTGCGTAAGCGTAACGTTTAAACTTCCGCCTACTTTATTGTACCTAATTGCGTTTGCAATTAAGTTTTGGGCAACCTCGGTTATTTTTAGAGTGGTTGTCGTAAGCATTACGTCCTTTTTTACGTCAGAAGAAAAAACTATTTGCTTTTCTAAAACGACAGGGGCAAACTTATCGCACACGTCGGATATAACCGTCGAAATATTAATTACGGCATCCGGCTCGCTATCTTCGTTTAATGCACTGTAATTGATAATTTCTTTTACGTATTCTGCGAGTTTTTCGCTTGCTTTAGATATTTTTTCTGCAGTTTTTTTGTATGCAGAAGGCGGTAGCATATCGTTTGCTATTAGGTCTGCGTAACCCTTTATCGAAGTAAGCGGAGTGTTCATTTCGTGCGTTACGTTTGATATAAACTCGTCTTTAGACGTATCGCTTTCTTTGATTTTTAATCTTAATTCTTCTATCTTTTTGTCTTTTACGTGTAAAATTTTTGCTATTGGTTTTAACTCGTCGTCAACGATCGAAGTTTCTGTATGAAGGTTAGGATTATACGCAAAATCTTTTATCGGACTAACTATATACCCCGTACAAGCAAGTAAAGCTATAATGCCTAAACTGACGACTATTATCATTACAGCAATAAGCGGAGGAATAGATTTATAATAAACCGTATCGTAAGAAGACGCATTGATAGAAATTCTTAAAAACGCATCTTTATACGCCGTGCAATAAAACACGTTTTTTACGCCGTTTTCGTCCTCTCCTATCTTAAAGCCTTCTCCCGTCTTACTTGCTTGCGACAAATAAATTTCGTTTGCGAGTTTTTCTCCCGTAAGGCTATTTTTAGAATCCCCCAAAACGACTCCTTCTTTGTTTATAAACACTACCCTTTTGCCTTCGATAAACGACGAAGCCGTCTTTGCTCCGTCGTCCGTCAAATCGAAATCTTGTAAAGAACACAATTTTGCATACGCCTTTAACGTGTCTTTAGATTTTACTAAAAAATTGTCGTAAAATACCGTTGCGGAAATAACCGTATACACGATTAAGCAACAAACGGTTATTATAAACGATACGATAATAATTCTTTTCTTCATAGTTCTTCGGTAAACTTATACCCCACACCGAAAACCGTTTCTATACTATCAATGCCTAACTTTCTAAGTCTTGCAACGTGGTTATCGACAGTGCGGGTTTCTCCTGCTTCGTACCCCCAAATTTTACTTAAAAGTTCTTCTCTTGTCAAGACTTTTTCTTTATTAGACATTAAATATTTTAAAAGAGTGAATTCTTTGTTGTTTAAATCGAGTTCTTTTCCGTCTAAAGTGACCTTGTAAGTCTTTAAATTAAGCTCTATTCTTTGCGCCTTTAAAACTTCTTCCGAAGAAACCCTTCTTAAAGCCACTTTTATTCTGGCTATCAACTCTAAAACGGAAAAAGGTTTAGTTACGTAATCGTCTGCCCCAAGATTAAGCCCGTTTACTTTGTCGCTTTCTCTCTGCAAAGCAGAAAGCATTATACATATAGTATTTGGATACTTGTTTTTTATATCTTTTAATACGTCAAAACCGTTTCCGTCCGGAAGCATAACGTCTAATATTGCAATATCCGGTTGAACTTTTTCTACTGCAACCCCAAAATCTTTTACAGTGTTGTAATACTTAAATTCTACACCTAAAAGTTCTAAAGAACACTCTATTAGTTCACAAATATTAATATCGTCTTCTAAAAGATATATCGTCTTCATTTCGCCTCCGATTATACTTCGTCAAACGCATGTGCTACGTAAGTAAGGTGGTCTGCCGCTCTCTCTAAATTGCCTACGAGATTTATAAAGACGCTGGAAGAAGCAGGTTGACATCTACCTTCGTTAAGACGCTTTATGTGATCTGCTATAAGCGAACTTCTGCAGTTGTCGATAATCGCCTCGGTTTTTTCGACTTCTGCAAGGGCGGTTTTGTCTTCGTCCCTAAACGCCTTTACTGTATTTACGTATAAATCCTCTATTTGACCGTACATATACTTTAATTCTTCTATAACTTTTTCCGAAAAAATCAATCCGTCCTCTATAGAGCGTTTTGTATATTTGAGAAGATTGTCGGCCAATTCGGAAATTCTCACTACGTCCGAAAGGGAAGAATGCAATACCGATACTCTCTTTTCGTCTTTAAGACTTATGTTTTGAGCGGAAATATCCACTATGTATTTTGATATTTGCGTGTTGTTGTCAGAAACGCTTTTAATAAGTTTGTCTACTTCTTTACCCATAGAAGCATCTTTAGAGATAAATCCGTCAAAAGAAAGTTTTAAAGCCGTCATTGCGTCGTCTATCATGGTTACGGTTTCGTTAATTGCCATACCTATAGCAACACCTTCCGTATTGATAAATCTCTTGTCGAGAAGAGTTTGTTTGTTTTGTTTTTGTTCTTTTTTGTCCGGTATAATTTTGTTTGCCACTTTTACAAAAACCCCGGTAAACGGCAAGAACAAGCAAGTACAAATGGTATTAAATCCCGTATGGAACATTGCTATTTGCGTAGAAGGAAGACTAAACCAAGACTCGAGAGTGTTAGCCATAAAATCCTTCCATATAAGAAGTATTATCATAAATAGAACTGAACCGAACACGTTAAACATCAAGTGTATCGCCGACGCTCTCTTTGCGTTTGTATTTACCCCTACGGAAGAAATAAGCGCAGTGACGCAAGTGCCTATATTCGTACCGAGAATAACGAAAAGCACGCTGTTTCCGCCCGATCCTATGATAAGACCTTCTGCCGCCATCGATATAATTATAGAAGTTACTGCAGAACTCGATTGAATTACCGCAGTGAACAACATACCTATAAAGAGTAACAATAAAGGATTATTGCAACTTGCCAAAACGTCTACTATAACTTTACTTTTTCTAAAATCCGCCATTGCGTCAGACATAAACGTAAGACCGACGAAAACCAAACCTAATCCTGCAAAAGCATAACCTATGGTCTTTGTTTTATCCTTTTTTGCAAACATAACCATAAACGTACCGACGCACGCCAATATAGAGGCTATATCTACAAACTTAAACGACTGTAAAGCAACAATTTGTGCAGTTACCGTCGTACCAATATTAGCACCCATAATAACGGTGGTTGCTTGATATAACGACATTATGCCGGCGTTTACCAAACCGACCGTCATAACGGTAGTTACGGAAGAACTCTGCACTATTGCAGTTGCTGCAAGACCAATGCCCACGCCAACCATCTTGTTTTTAGAAGTTTTGTTAAACCAGTTGCGCAAGCTGTCGGTTGCGAGTTTTTCTATATTGTCAGAAAGCAATTTAAAACCCAACAAAAACGCACCTAACCCGGCGAGCAATGCACATACGGAATAAAAATAATTCATAAAAATTTTTCCCTTTTGTTTATTTTATTTTGTTTACAATTATATTTTAACATAATCTTCGTTTAAATAAAATTATTTTTTTCTTAAAGCAAACTAAAATTTGTAATAAATTTGTAATATTTTAGATAAACACAAAACAATTATATAATATACGTTATACCATCTTTTACATACTACCTAACACCTTATTAAAACAATTCTGATTTTTAACAAAACAAGTTTAACGTTTTTATTTTACGTAAAAAACGCACTGTAATCAACTCCACGGTTGACTACAGTGCGTTATTTTTATTTTAAATTATTTTTTCTTTTTTGCTTTGAGTTCTGCTTGAGCTCTTATAGCTGCAGCAATACCTTCTTCGTTTTCTTTAATAGGAATATAAGTCTTAGTACCAACGCCTTCGATAATAGAATCTTCGGTATCTTGGTCGAACAAATGACAGTGCATTACGTCGATAGCAAGATTGATGGTCATATCTCTTTCGGTCTTGGTTCTAGAATCTACCTTAGCGATAAGGTTGGTAACGTTTTCTCCAACGAGTGCTTGAACTTCTTCGGAGTCTTCGTCAATAGCGTCTTCTTCGAATACGCAGTAAAGTAAAGTTTCTGCACCGAGCTTTTCTACTACGTCTACCTTAACGCTGATTAATGCTTCTGGGCTGTTTGCGATAAACGCTTCTTCGTCGTGCATATCTTCCGGACGAACACCAAACGTTACAGGCTTGCCGGTATTAAGGTATTCTTCGAGATTGATAATCTTAGCGGATACGCTTTCTGGAAGTGCAACCTTATGGTTGTTAAATTCTACCCAAACTTTAGATTTAGTTCCGGTAAGAATTGCATTAAAGAAGTTCATTTGAGGAGAGCCGATAAAGCCTGCTACGAAAAGGTTTGCAGGACAATCGTATAAGTTTTGAGGAGTGTCTACTTGTTGGATAAGACCGTCCTTCATAACTACGATACGAGTACCCATGGTCATTGCTTCTACTTGGTCGTGGGTAACGTAAATAAACGTAGTGCCGAGTCTGTGGTGGAGCTTAGTAATTTCGGTTCTCATTTGAGCACGAAGCTTAGCGTCGAGGTTAGAAAGAGGTTCGTCAAGAAGGAAAACTTTAGGTTCTCTTACGATTGCTCTACCTAAAGCAACTCTTTGCTTTTGACCACCGGATAAAGCCTTTGGCTTTCTTTGAAGGTAAGTCTCGAGTCCGAGAATTCTTGCTGCTTCCTTAACTCTTTCGTCTATTTCGAGCTTAGGCATTTTACGAAGCTTAAGACCGAACGCCATGTTGTCGTATACCGTCATATGAGGATAAAGTGCGTAGTTTTGGAAAACCATTGCGATATCTCTATCTTTTGGTTGAACGTTGTTCATAAGCTTTCCGTCTATGTAAAGTTCTCCGTCAGAAATTTCTTCAAGACCGGCGATCATACGGAGAGTCGTTGACTTACCGCAACCGGAAGGACCTACGAAAACTATAAATTCTTTGTCTTCGATATCCAAAGTAAAGTCTGTTACGGCTACAACGCCGGACTGATATACTTTGTAAATATCTTTAAGTAATAAACTTGCCATTTGATATCATTGCCTCCTGATCATCATTATAATTCTATTTTACATTAAGAAGTCTAAATAATCAACTGCAAAAGATACAAAAATAAAAACCATTTATATAAACATTGCACAAATTATCTTATTTCGAGGTAATTTTAACCGTTTTTTTAGACAAATTGCTATAAATTTGTTTTT
>JAZNFL010000176.1:0-2129 GCA_045589135.1 Christensenellaceae bacterium | reverse complement strand
ACTAAAATTATAAATAAATTTAAAAATATGGTATAAATTTAAGTATCAAAAGATAAAACGTGCTCATAATAATTTTATGAAGAGAAAAGAAAACGAATTTATCAATAACGCCGACGAAAGAGAAACTTTTGTTTTACCTTTTGGCAAAGAGAGGGTAAAATGACAGGTAAAAATACAGAAAACACAAATAACAACTATTTGGATTACGTGAGTTTGTGTTCTCCCAAAACCAATCAAATTAAAAGCTTATTGCATGCCTTTTGGGTTGGCGGAACGATTTGTTTGATCGGTCAAATTTTAAGGATAGTTTTACAATTATTCATAAAAACCGATGACGTTGTGTCGGCAACTGTTTCTATAATTTTAATTTTTTTAGGAACTTTTTTAACTGGTCTTGGAGTATACGATAGAATTGGCAAATATGCCGGCGGAGGATCGATTGTTCCTATTACGGGATTTGCAAATTCCGTTGCTTCTCCCGCATTAGAATTTAGGTCAGAAGGTTACGTTTACGGAACAGCAGCAAAGATGTTTGTCGTTGCAGGTCCAATTATTGTTTACGGAGTAAGTATAAGTGTTATTATTGGGTTAATATATTATATTTTTGGATTGTAAAGAGGCAAAGTTTTGTCTCTTTTTTTGTATTATAAAATTAATATGGCACATAATTTTTATAGGAGAAAAACGCATGCAAAAAACAATAGAATTTAAAACTAAACCGTCTATAATATCAACTTACACAGTAGCAGGGCCAAAAGAATCTAGTGGTCCGATAGGTAATTATATACACAAACAACTTAAAGAAGATACTTTTGGAGAAAAAACGTTCGAAAAAGCAGAGTGTAAAATGTTGTCAGCAGCGATAAAAGGAAGTATAGAAACCGCCAAGTTTAAAGAATCGGAAATAGGAGCATTATTTTCGGGAGATTTACTAAATCAAATTATTTCTGCAAGTTTTTCTGCAAGGGATTTTGATATTCCGTATATTGGCATTTATAGTGCTTGTTCTACAATGAGTCAATCAATAGCTATGGCATCATCTTTTATAAACGCAGGTTATATAGATAATGCTGTATGTGCAACCGGTAGCCATTTTGCAACGGCAGAAAGACAATATAGGTATCCTTTAGAATTGGGTTGCACAAGGCCACCACAAGCCCAATGGACGGTAACGGGGGCAGGTAGTTGTTTAATTACAAAACACAAAAAAAATTTCCCCAGTATAACTAAGTGTACGTTTGGCAGAGTGGTAGATTTTGGGGTTATAGATGCAAACAATATGGGTGCAGCAATGGCACCGGCTTGTGCTGATACCATTTTAAAGCACTTTTTAAATACAAATACTACGCCAAAAGATTACGACTTAATCTTAACGGGTGATTTAGGAACTTTAGGTAGCAGATTGCTTAAAGAACTTTTATGGGAAAAAGGTTACGAGTTGTACGATAATCACGTCGACTGTGGAGAAATGATATATACCATTAACGAAAAAGAATATCAAGGAGCAAGTGGTGCAGGTTGTAGTGCGGTCGTTTTAAATTCTTTTATTTACGACAAACTAATTAATAAAAAGCTTAAAAGAATACTATTTTCTGCAACCGGAGCATTGCTTTCTACATTATCGAGTCAACAAGGAGAATCAATACCGGGGATTTCTCATCTAGTAGAATTGGAGGTGTTTGATGAGTAAAATTATATTAGATTGCATTAAAGCTTTTTTAATTGGCGGAACTATTTGTACGATTGCACAACTGTTAATAAACTACACTAAAATAACTTCCGGAAAAATTTTAGTTTGCTTTATGATTGCAGGTGCAATTTTGCAAGGTTTTGGAATATACAAATATTTAGTTGATTTTGCAGGGGCAGGAGCGACCGTGCCAATTAGTGGTTTTGGATATTTATTAGTTGAAGGGGCAATTAAAGGCGCTAGAGAAAACGGTCTTATGGGGGCAATAACGGGTGGATTGATCTCGGCTTCTGCTGGTATTACCGCTGCTGTAATATTTTCTTATTTATTTGCATTAATATTTAAATCCAGGTCAAAAATTAATTAATATGAATATAATATAAGGTGAAGAAATTTAAATTTATTTATAAATTTACATTGTGGTTAACTATATTTATCG
>JAZNFL010000175.1:0-5771 GCA_045589135.1 Christensenellaceae bacterium | reverse complement strand
CACATAAGAAAAGACCATTTTACGATAAACGTATACCGCAAAAAGGTCTTAATTTCTATTATTATATTCCGTTATCCTTAGTTATCGACACGCCGTTAATCTACGTCTTAAAACACCACGATCCCGGTAACTGCCGAAAATATTATAAACACTATAGCCGACATTTTCTTTTTAAAAACAAGCGCCCAAATTACCCTAATAAGAATTAAAAACGCCGTGACGCAAAGAGCAACTATATCTATACTCGGTGCAACGGTAAAATTGCCAAAATTGACGTAAATACACTCTATTGCCATCAATACGCCGGTAGAGATCAAAAGTCCGTTTATGACGGGTGTAACACCCTTTACAGCCCCGTTAAACCACTTGTTGTCTTCGAAATTTTTAAGTATAGAGGCAATTAAAATAATGATTAAAAAAGCAGGGGTAACAACTCCGAGAGTAGCGCATACCGACCCCAAAAAACCAAACTGACTGCTTCCGACGAATGTCGCCATGTTTATTGCAATCGGTCCGGGCGTGGATTCGCTTATGCCGATATAATTCATAAATTCGGCTTCGGTAAGCATTCCCGTCAAAACTGTTTCCGACTTAATTAAAGGAATCATTGCGTAGCCACCACCAAAAGTAAACAAACCTATCTTAAAAAACATCCAAAAAAGTTGAAGGCACTCTATCACGACTCCACCTCCTCTTTTTTAGAAAGTGCAGTAATTATCACTCCTAAAACAAGGCCCGCAAACACCAAATACACGGACGAAAAATTCCAAGCAAATATATCTACGGCTACCATGATTATAAAGGTCAAAACAAAGGTTATTACGCTTACGGGCGTAATCTTCATCTTTTTTATCATCTTAAACGCCGCCGAACAAATCAAAACCCCTATTCCGCACTGTATACCTCTAAAAGCTTTTCTTACGAGTTCTAAACGCATAAAGGCATCTAAAAATTTTGATATAGTAAATATTATTATAAAAGAAGGCAAAACGACGCCAAGCGTACACATTAAGCTTCCTAAAACACCTGCCTGTTTATACCCGATATAAGTTGCACTGTTTACGGCAATAGGTCCGGGCGTAGACTCTGCAACTGCTATTATCTTAATAAATTCTTCGTGAGAAAGATACTGCTTTTTGCTTACAAACTCGTTTTCTATTATAGATATCATTGCGTAACCGCCACCAAAGGTAAAAAGACCTATCTTAAAAAAAGTTATAAATAACGTAAGCACTTTTTTTAATTTTTCCATTATTACTCCGTTTAAAATTAAAATCCCGTTTAAAACTCTACTTTAAAAGATTTTTAATAAGTTTTTTCCGCCAACTATTTTATAGGTTTTTAAAATCTTTAAAACACCCCAAAAACCTAAAAAGATAGATTTTCTTTATTAATAAGAAAACCCAAATATTGATAAATTCTATCGATTGACAAACCTTACACAATCTAAACAAATTTTCACTTTAAAAAATAAAATAAGCGCCAAATTTTCTCGTTTTACAAAAAAACAAAAAACGATTAATTCTATTACAAACCGAGAAAACCTAAACGGTAAAAGTTTTTATAAATTAATAAAGATAACCAAACGCTTATAAATTCTCTTGCCTTTAAAAATTGGAGAAGCAAAAACCGCTTCTCCACGTAACGAACAGTCGTTTTATAAACCGCTCTTAGTCGGTCTTATAAATATTTTTTTAAATCTTCTACTCTATCGGTCTTTTCCCATGGGAACTCGTTTCTTCCAAAATGACCGTAAGCAGCCGTTTGTTTGTAAATAGGACGGCGAAGACCAAGAGTATTTATAATTGAGTAAGGACGAAGATCGAATTCTTTGCTGACGATTTCGGCAATTTTTTCGTCAGGTAAAACACCCGTTCCGTCAGTCTCAACGAGTAAAGAAACAGGCTTAGCAACGCCGATTGCATAAGCAACTTCTATACGACATTCTTTTGCAAGCCCTGCAGCGACGACGTTTTTAGCAATATATCTCGCCATATACGCTGCGCTTCTGTCAACCTTTGTTGGATCTTTACCCGAAAAAGCTCCGCCACCGTGCGGACAACTTCCGCCGTAAGTGTCGACTATAATCTTTCTTCCTGTTAATCCACTATCCCCGTGAGGTCCGCCAATCTCGAATCTTCCGGTAGGATTGATATAGTATTTAGTGTTTTCGTCCAATAATTCTTGTGGTAAAACAGCCTTGATTACCGTTTCTAAAACGTCTTTTCTTAATTGCTCTGTAGAAACGCTTTCGGAGTGTTGGGTAGAAACGACTACCGTATCTATACGCTTAACGGTCTTGCCGTCGTATTCTACGGTAACTTGGCTCTTTCCGTCAGGACGAAGATAAGCGAGCGTGCCGTTTTTTCTAACCTCGGTAAGTCTTCTTGTAAGCTTATGAGCAAGAGTTATTGCCATAGGCATATATTCCGGAGTTTCGTCCGTGGCGTAACCAAACATCATGCCTTGATCCCCTGCTCCTATTTTGTCGGCAACGTCCCCCGTCTGTCTATGTTCGTAAGAACTGTTTACCCCAAGCGCAATGTCGGGACTTTGCTCGTTTATATAAGAAAGAACGGCACAAGTATCGCAGTCGAAACCGTACTTTGCCCTGTCGTAACCTATCTCTTTGACGGTGCTTCTAACTATCTTTTGTATGTCTACGTAACAATCGGTAGTTATCTCGCCCATAACGAGAACAAGTCCTGTCGTCGTGATACATTCGCAAGCAACTCTGGCGTTTGGATCAACGGTAATAATAGCGTCTAAAACCGCATCGGAAATCTGGTCGCAAATTTTATCCGGATGTCCTTCGGTAACGCTTTCGCTAGTAAAAAAT
Source organism: Christensenellaceae bacterium (assembly GCA_045589135.1). Lineage (GTDB taxonomy): Bacteria > Bacillota > Clostridia > Christensenellales > Borkfalkiaceae > CAKQKQ01. Next base: position 2,932 of record JAZNFL010000175.1, on the reverse strand, counting down.
CTTTGCATTTGTTAAATCTCCCTAAAATTGTATTTGTGGTCAATTTTGTGGTTCGTATCAATTATATAATGTTTGCAAACAATTGTCAAATACATAAAATAATGTTAAAATAAATTTATCGTAATTTTACGTTTAAAAAGCTTTGATAAAGTTTTATAACTATAATTTAAGCCAAAAGGAGAAACTATGCAAAACAATTGCAATTTATGCCCAAACCTATGTAACGCCGATAGAACGTCAAACGTCGGAGCGTGCGGGGTAAACGATCAAGTTAAAATTGCAAAGTATTACTTGCACCCTTACGAAGAACCTTGCATTAGCGGAACGAACGGAAGCGGAACGATCTTTTTTTGCGGTTGCAGTTTAAAATGCGTATTTTGCCAAAATTACGACGTTTCCAGAAACTTAACGGGTAAAACTTTAACCGACGCACAACTTGCAGGAGTCTTTAAAGAATTAGAAGAAAAAGGCGCATGTAATATTAATCTCGTAACGCCCACACACTACGTCGACAATATTATAAACGCTCTTAATATCTACCGTCCCAAAATCCCAATCGTGTACAACTCGCACGGATACGAAACTTTAAAAACTCTCGAAAAGTTAGATCCTTACGTGGACGTGTATTTGCCCGACTTAAAATATTTTTCTCCAAAAACGTCTTTAAGGTATTGTGGTAAAAGTAACTATTTCGAAGTCGCTTCGCAAGCGGTGGAGTTTATGATGAATAAAAAAAATACCGTCTTTGATAAAAACGGTATGCTCGAAAGTGGCGTTATCGTAAGGCATTTGATACTGCCTTTAAATACCGACGACAGCATAAATATCCTAAAATGGTTAAACTCTAAAGTAAAAAACGGTGCTTACGTTTCCTTAATGTCACAATATACCCCTTTCGGAAACGTAAAAGATTATCCAGAACTAAACCGAAGAATAACCAAAAGAGAATACCAAAAGGTAGAAGAATTTTTGTTTTCTTGCGAAAACTTAAAAAACTACTTATTGCAAGACAGATCGTCTGCAGAAACAACGTTTATTCCGACGTGGGACTTTTAAACTTAAATCTCAAATTTATCACCACGTTGCGTTGTTTTTCTACGCTTACCAAAACGAATAAATTACATCTCTTGCCTTTTACTTGATACAATCTTATTAAGTGTTTTCTTATGGCAAACTGTTAAATTGTTTAATTTTTTTGTATACGTATTGTTAGTTTTACAACTTTAAGCCATTTACTTTTTCTTTTTAGAATACTTAAAAGTCAGTCTAGAAAGTTCTTTAAGAATAGCCCCGCACTCTTTAGGCTCGGCAAAGGTAAGTCTTTCAAACAAATCGTTATACTTTTTTTCTTGACGTTTATTCATAATAGCATTATGCCACGAAGAACGGTTTTTATTCTTACAGCAATTACAAAAATAAATTTAGCGCACTGCTCTTATCTTTTGGATAAATGCCGTGCGCTTTTGTTTTGTTATTTAAATAAGGCTATTTTTCCCATTTTTACAATAACCGTATTTTATAAAGTTATCTTATATACTATTAAAAAGTTTATAAGTGCATCTTTTTTGCAAAATCGGCTTTGATGTCTTTACCGCAAAATACCAAATAGCCAATTACGTTTATAACACAATAAATGGCGTTTATTAAGTTTACCAATCCCTCTTGTGTAATAAATCTAAGACACAAAACGATTATGGATATAGTTGCTAAAATAATACAAATAATCGTAAAACTCAAAAACATGTTTTTCCTTTCTTTGCTTAAAAAAGAAACGAAAAGTAACGAGGTCACCGTAGCCATACTTATAGACGGATAAACGTACGCCATAAGCCAGTGCCCCGTAGACATAGTGCTCGTATACCATAAGACTGCCATAATACCGGCAATTTGCAATATAATCTTTTCGAAAACAGGTCTTGTGCTAAGTATGGTATGCGCCCCTAAAATCCATAAATACGCTATGGATAAAATTACGAGAATACTCCAACCGGAAAACTCCGTAAGATAATCGGTCAAAAGACAAACGACTATCGCAACTAAAGAAATCATCATAAAAATCTTAGCGACGAGTTTATACGGATTTTTTTTAACGGCAGAAAGCGTAGAAGCCTTATGGCAAAGATCTACTCCACCGTCTTCTATTGCCGATACTTCCGAATAACACAGTGGACAGTAAGAGGTATCCGTAGAAATCTTTACGTTACAGTGTTTACAATATTTCATTATGCAAACCCTCCCATAAGTTTCCGCTTACTACAACGTCGCACGATTGCGATAACGTCTTAATAAAAAACTTTTCTATAGAATTTTCTACGAATAATCTCGTAAAAGAAATATAAGTATAATCCCCATACGTCATTACCCCTATATCGTGCTTGCAAGAATACGTCGGCGATATAGTAAACACCATGTCGGTAACGTATTTGTTTACACTTGCCGGCAAAGTGCATATTCCTATATTAGAAAGATTTGCACTACAGAGATTATCCCCTATCGCACCGTAAACTAACTTCATTACGATATTCTTTAAAAACAACGGCAAAATTTTGATAAAAAAGTTTTTTTCTAACTTTACGTTGTCGTGTATAAGAGCGGTAAGCCTATCTAAACTTACGCCGTCTTTTAAAGCCTTGTCCGCAGCTTCTATACACTCTTTTAAGTTTGCATCTTGCTTAAAGTCTTTAGGAACTCTTGCAAACAAAGAAAAGTTACGCAACGTTTTACTGCTGTAACGCTTGCGCATATTAAGTGGCACTACAATAGAAATCCTTCTGTTTTTTTCTACGCTAAACCTTAAAAAACAACGGTATATACTGTAAATATAAAGTCCCGTCAAATATCCCGTAACGGTCGTAGAATACGACGAAGCCAATTCTTTTAATTGCGCAACGGGGAGCTTGGCAATGACCATACCACACCCGCGATACTCAAA
>JAZNFL010000174.1:0-11547 GCA_045589135.1 Christensenellaceae bacterium | reverse complement strand
AAAAGATTCCGAAAAATTCGGAATCTTTTTGTTTTTTGCTAATTATTTTTAGAATTATGCTACTGCTACAGCTGCAACACCCATAGCGTTGCCGGAAGTACGGTTAATTCTAATTTGAATTTCTTCTTTAGCGGTTGCAGTTACGTTAAAGCAAAGTTCGTAAGTGTGTCTTTCTAAGTTAGAATCTCCGTTGATAACTTCGCTTAAAATAACGTTTCCGTTAGAGTCGGTAACTACTGTGTTAGAAGAACATCTCCAACCGAACATATAAACGTATACCTTGCTTACGCTTGGATCAACTTCTACGGTTACGGTAATGTATTCTGAACAATATCCGTTGTTAGATCCTCTTTCGCCGTTATCGTCGTCTATAGGATTAGTTGCAAAGTTAGTTCCGTCAGTCCAAATAAACGCTGCTTTAAAATCCCAGAACGTAGATTTGGTTAAGCTGTAATCAATACCCTTAATTGCGTGGGTTTCTACGTTTTTAAAGTCAGGTTTTTGTTGTATAACGTTATCGCTGTATTGGATATAATACCAGTCTTTAGTACCCTTTTCGGTAAGGTTTATTTGATCAAGAGGATTTGCATCTTGATTGATTGCGTTTTTATCTAAAGTTACGCCGGTAGTTGCAGCAGGTAATTGCTTAGCAACGCCGAGAACTGCTACTGCTACTAAAGAAACGTTACCACCGTTTTGAGATTCAGTTTCGTCCATAACAACCTTGATGGTTTCTGCCTTCTTAACGTCTAAAGCTATAGTCATTACTTTACATACGGAAGAATCTCCTGCAACGAAAGAATCTGCAGTTGCAAGTAAAGTTGCACCGTTTTTACCGTAAACGTAAGTGGTGTTTTTAGCATTCCAAGCACCGGTATAAACTCTTAAATACTTAACGTTTTCGTCAACGTCTACCGTAAAGGAGATTTCTCCACCGGTACATACGCCGTGTTGAGTATCGGTAACTTGAGCGAGTTCTTCGCCGTCAGTCCAAGACATTTGAGCTGCGTAATCCCAGAATTTGCTTTCTGATGCGTATTTAAAGTTAATAGGATAAGTTCCGCCAAGTTTAGAAACGTAAACTACTCCGTTTACTTCGCCTGCGTGCATCCAGTCGAGAGTTGCCATTTCGAGATCTGCACCGTTGTTGGTGAGGTCAACTTTTGCAGGAACGTCTGCGGTGGTAATGGTTGCAGTTACGTAAGAAGGTATTTCTTGCGCAACGTTTTCGTAAGTTTTGTTTGCAGATGCAGCAACTGCAGTCATAGTGATATTATCACCGGAAACTTTGTCGTAACAAAGGGTTAATTCGGTGTTTTCTTGTGCTACTAAAGCAATAGTTATTTCCGTATAGTGGTGACCTGTTCCTTCGTCGGTATTAATAACTACTTCCGGAGATTTATTGCCGAGTTTATCTTGTACCCAGAACTTACCGGTGGACTTCCATCCGCCTAAGAAGACACGATAATAAATAACTGTTGTCTTAACTTGAACGTCTACGTAGAAAGTATGGTCGAATGCAGGTCCGTTAGTAGTGCTGTTTACTTCTTTACCTGCAACGTTACCGTTGGTCCAAGAAGTTGTAAAGTTATCCCAGAACATCCAAGGATGCCATTCTGGATCTTTATCCCAATACATATCTCCGATAAGTTGTTCTTCTGCTCCGAACATTCTGTCTACGGTGTTATATTCCGTACCGGAAGCGTAATAAGCCCAATCGAGATCGCCCGCAGCGGTGAGATGTAAAGTACCTACTTGAGCTTTATCGGCAACTGTATTTACGATCATATCTTCTGCTAAGAAGTTAAAAGAAGATTCTACCGTTAAAGCACATTGTAAACCAACTTCTCCGATAGTAGCGTTAATAAAGGTGTCGCCTTCGCCAATACACATAACGTTACCGTTCATATCAACGGAAGCTACGCTTTCTACGGTAGAAGACCATTCTACTACTAAATCAGGATTTTCCGGTTCGCTGGTGATAATTAAAGTAAATTGATCGCCAATCTTTTTAGTGAGTTTTTTAAAGTTAATCGTGTAAACGTACTCGATTGGTTCTTCAGAAGGTTCTTCGGATTCGCTAGGCTCTTCGGAAGGTTCTTCAGAAGGTTGTTCACTTGGTTGTTCGGAAGGTTCTTCAGAAGGTTCTTCAGAAGGTTCTTCGGAAGGTTGTTCCGTGTCAGTATTCACTTCTGTATCGGTGGTATCGGTAATGCTCGTAGTATCGGTTTCGCTTTCCGGCGTTACTACTTGACAAGCATATAAAGACATCATCATAATTACAGAAAGAACTACAATTAATAAAGCCTTAAATGTTTTCATCAATAATTCCTCCAAAATTATTATTTATTTTGCCTTTTTTTAAAGGCTTATATGCGGTACTATCCGTACCGCATATTTAAACTTTTTTAAACGGTTTGTTTTCCGAGAACGGTTACACCCGTCAACGATACGTTACCGTCGCTGTATTCTTCGGTTTCGTCTATAACTACTTTGAGTTTAGATAAACCATCTGTATCCACCTTTATCGTAACGTACTTACAAACTGAATTATCTCCCGCACTAAACGGCGTGCCAACAGCTAAGATATTGTCCTCTGAGTCGTATACGTATAAAGTATTCTTTGCTCTCCAACAACCAGTATAAACTCTTATATAACCGACGTTTTCGTCTACGTTAAAGGTTATGGAGATTTCTCCGTTAGAACAGAAACCGCTAGTTGCACTACCCTTCGCCACTTCTTCTCCGTCCGACCAAGTAAGAGATGCTCTGTAATCGTAGAATTCTCTGTTTTGGTTAAACGATGCACCTTTGATATAATCTGCGTTTACCTTTTGAACCTTTTTAACCGATTGAACCGGTCCAAAAAGCGTCCAGTCTAAAGTTGCAACGCCGAGATCAGCACCGTTGTCAGAAAGATTGTAAGAGCCTGCTACAGCTTTTTCTTCTATTATTTCTGCAGTTACTTTTGCATATTCTATCTTGGCAATTTCCGCCACCTTAGTAGCAACTAAAGCAGACGTCATTGCGACGTTAGAAGGAGATCCCGTTCCGTCCGGAACACAAGATACCATCGCATAACTAATATAAAGTTTAGAAGCTTCTTCCGAAGTGCATTTTACAATAACTCTCGTTGCTTGGTTTCCTTTGATATTTCCAAAGAATACCGTTTTAACGTTACCCGCTTTATCTCTTACGGATACCTTTGCTGTACATTTATAAGTAGAAAGATATAAGATGTAATAAGCTTCGCCTTCTACGGTGTTAATCGTAAGATCAAAATTCTTTTGAGAAACTATACCACAAGTTTGTCCTACTACGGTTTCTGGAGAATCGCCGTTTGTAAACGAAGTAGCTCCGGCGTAGTCGAAGAATCTCCAATATTTGTCGTATGCCGTAGGCTTTTCTATAAGAGCAGGACCGTTAGCCATTCTGGTAATAGCGTCGTCTGCACCAATTCCAAAGTAAGCCCAATCGATATCGCCTTCTTCCGTAAGGTTGATTACGTCGCTTACTTCCGTAGTGTAAAGATCAAAATCGAGAGCAGTCGTGTCGTATTCTTCGTTTACTTGAGTTTCTTGCATGTTTTCGAACCAAACTTTTACTATACAGTTTTCGTAAACGTTACCGGAGAACTCTATTTCGTAAATATCAGAATCTAAAGATGCTCCACTGTAAGCAAACGGAGAAGCGTTAGAATCCTTTTTAAAGGAAAGCATTTTTACTTCTTTGCCGTTTACGGTCATCTTGGTTACGGCACCCCATTCTTCGTAAGCGTGGACTCTTATCTTCCAGTTTCTTACGTCAAACGCTCTTGCACCTTCAAATTCGCCTTGAGCCGCATTGATATGGAGAAGTAAAGAATTATCGTCTGCTACGTAATCCATAGCCACGTCCGTCGTGCGGAAATGTCCGTCTTTATACGCTACGGTCGTCGTATCGTCTTCGTAAAGGGTTGCATTTGCAGAAAAATCTTTACTTGGATATACGTCTAAGGTTACGTTATGCCAATCTTTTTCTGACGTCTGTTGCATATTTTCTGCCAATACTACTAAAGATCCTTCTCTTACGAATAATGGAGAAGTTTCTAAATCGTAAGTAAGAGTATACGTCTTAGGTCCTACGTATTTTTCTCCGGACCATACGTCGATCCAAGTACCTTCTGGGAAGAATACGTCTCTCGTGTTAAGACAAGCAGATTCGTCGGAAGGAACTTGTTCGTGATAGAACATAAATACGTGAGCGTTTCCGCCGTATTCGCAATAATATACTTGTATAGAGTGAGTAGTTCCGGCTTTGTAGAAATCGGTAGTTAAGTAAGTATCGTAAACATCCATACCGTTTACTACGAGTTTACCGTCTATATACACCTTAATTCCGTCGTCGGCATAAAACTCAAAACAAGTGTCCTTTTCTCCAATTGTAACGTAACCTGACCACATTACCGAATAGTTGTCCGAAAGTCCTATGTTAGAAGGACCGCCGGTAGACCATTCGAAGTCGATAGTTTCGTCCTTTTGGGTTACGGCAGCTTTGCCCGACCAGTTGTTATTAGTGTAATATTTTGCTTCGAGTCCGCCCGTTATTACTTCTCCGTTATCTCCGTCGTAAGAAAGCCAAGACGAAGGAACGGCTTCGTAAATAGTTGCTTCTTCTATAGGTGCTACGAGAATGTAATCGCCAAGCAAATATTCGTCGTTGTTAGAAGCTTCTTTATATTCTGGATAATTTATATCCAATCTTCTTAAAATAGGAAGGCCGTCTGCATACGCTTCGTGCGCAAGATTATAATATAAAGGAAGAAGTCTATATCTTATTTGAACGTATTCTTTAGCAACCTTTTCTGCTGTTTCGCCAAAGAGCCAAGGCATACGTCCTACCTGTCCTATATAAGAAGCGTTTGTACAGTGTACTCTGTAAATAGTAGAAAGCGCACCGTATTGAGTCCATCTTATATACATATCGTCGGTAACTTTGGCGGTGTGTCCACCTATATCGGAAGACATATACGGCAAACCAACTTCCGTTCCACCGAATACCGATGCGTAAATTTCTTGTGCTAAAGCGTCAGAGTTAGATCCGATATCCCCCGTCCATTGGATAGAATATCTATGTGCAGATATATCGGAAGCGTAATTCCATTTTCCGTGTAAACATCCGTCTACGTTTGCCATTATAAGCGCTCTTTCTGCGTATTCGTAAATATCGGTAATGCTTTCGTAATAATCCTTAGTTATCCATTGATAACAATACATACCGAAAGCAAAAACTGAAACGTCTGAATCGAACTTATTGAGAGCAACCGACCAGTTACGGTCGTACCACCAATAGTCTAAACCTAAAGAAAGCAAAAGCGTAAGGTTTTCGTTTCTATAATTAACTTCGTCTTGGTCAAGACCGTTGGTAGTTCCTTTGACGGGTTCCGGGTGATCGTTAAAGGTAATGTTAACGCCCATTTGATGTGCTTGTTCTAAGAAAGAAGCCATGTTTGGGAATAACGCATCGTTTATTTCGTATCCGATAGATGCGTTTTTACGCCAGTCGGTATCGATAACCAAAACGTCGATACAATATCCTTGATCAAGATAATCTTGTATTTGTTGTAAAGCCGTTTCCGTGCTGTACGCATACCAACGAGAATCCCAATAACCGAGTTCTCTTAAAGTAACCATTTCTGCAGAACCGGTAAGTCTGGTATAATCTTTAGCAAATTGTCTATAACTGCCGTTAGGAAGGAATATAAACGTATCGGTTGCCTGATTGTCAAAATCCCAACCTTGAAGTTCTAAATTTTGTTGAACGTCGCTATATCCGAATTCCGAAGGAATAATTCTTGGAGAATCGCTAAAATACCAACATTTGAGAGAGTCGGATGCGGAAGGAAGATAGACGTTACCCGTAGTTTCTCCCATATAATTCCAAAGAACTTCTCCCGTAGAATTCTCTTTGATATAAACCTTGTTTAAATTTATTGCATTGTTAGGAACGTATACGGTATATACGTCTGTGACGATTGCCGTAACGCCTTCTTCTTGTTCTGTGTCTATCGTGTAATTTACTTTATCCCAATCGTTTCTGTTGAGAACGTAATAAGACGCCCTGTCTTCGAAACCTTTTGGGCCTTTAACCTCTGCTCTGACGAGCGTATCCGAAAGCAATTGGATTCTTACGGTATCGTTTACGATAACTTGCGATATCTCGCTTTGATCGCCTTGAGCGGTTACTCTATAAGAAGTAAACACGCCTATAGACAAAGCACATATGACCGCCAACGTTATCGTTGCCAGCAATTTAAAACGCAAATTGAATTTTTTCATCAATAATACTCCCTTAGCCAAAAGTTAAAAATATTAACTTTTTGGACAAAATTAAAAATGGTATTGACAATTACCCTATTTACTATTATAATGTAATTGATTTATTTTGTAAAGGCGTTTTATTGCTCAATAAGTTAGTATTAGTATCATTTTTAAGCTATATTAACGCCTGACGGAGCTATTATGAAAATCCAGAGAAATACACAATTTGATCCTCTTGGCAATATTACCTATGGCAGTATTAAAAACGAAGAAATAGTTTGTTTTATTATCGACGATGCAAATAAAGAACCTATAACCATAGAATCCATCGGGATTACGCATCCGGATCCTAATTATTACATCAAAAGAAAACACAACGACTATTATATCTTTGAATACGTCGTAAAAGGAAAAGGCTTTATAGAAAACGACGGACAATCCTACACCGTAGAAGAAGACGACGTCTATATTTTAGAACCCGGCAGTAAACATTATTATCATTCGGACTACAAAGAACCATACGAAAAAATATGGATAAACCTCTGGGGAGAAGGAATAGGCGACGTTATTAAAAAATTTAACTTATCTGGCAAAGTAGTATTTAAAAATAGTGGTTGTAAGATGTATTTTGAACAATTAATACACATAGCATCTACTTCTAATTACACTCAAGAAATAAGATATACCGTAGCATCGGTACTTTTCCAAATAATTTGCGTTCTCGCAGAAAAAGAAGATTCTTTAGAGCCCGTTTCTAAAATTGCTAAAGAATGCAAAAAATACGTGGATAATTCTTTATACTCTAAAATGACCATAGAAGGCATTGCAGAGATTTTACATATTTCTAAAGCTCAACTTATACGACAGTTTAAAAAGTATTACGGCGTTACACCATACAAATATTTATTGACTAAAAAATTAGATATGGCAGTAAGACTGCTTTTGACTACAAATATGAGTATAGGAGAAATCTCCGACAGCTTAGCTTTTGCGGACGAACATTATTTTTCGGATATATTTAAAAAGAAAATGGGTGTATCCCCTTTACAATATCGTAAAACCGAAAGAAAAGAACCGTAAGTTTTTTGTGTTTTAGTAACATTTTATTATAAATCGCCAAAATACGGTTAAAAATGTTACTAATACTCACTTTATTAATTATTTATCCTATTGCTTTTCTTAAAATTTTCTTATATAATAATATTGACAATTATCCAAACTAAATACAAAACGGAGAATCAACATGAAAAAACTGTTTACGGCACTCTTATGTTGTGCTGTCGTCGCATGCTCTGTAAACTCTCTTTTTACAGCCCCCTTTAAGGCAATGGCTGAAGAAAGTGCAGTTTTAGAATTTTCTTACGTTGCTAAAGATCAGACGTTTACCGTTGGCGGAACCAATATGGAAGTTCCACACTCTACCGCATTTTACGCAGTTTCTGGAACGTCTTCTACCGGCGACGTAAAAATTTCCGTTCCTGCTACCTACAACGATGGCGAGCACGGACAACTTCCTGTATTAGCAATAGAAAACAACGCTTTTTACCTTAGCGATGCCAATATCGTAGAAGTAGATTTCTCTTCTGCATCCAACCTTAAATATATAGGTTCGTTTGCATTTGCCGACTGTTACTCCTTAAAAGGCGACTTAGTTATAAATAACGTAACCCAGCTTATCGGTAGAAGTTCTTTTAAAGGTACGGAGATCTCTTCTTTAACCATAGGTAACGAAGTAGTTGCAATCGAAGAAAACGCTTTTGCTCTTTGCGAAAATTTAAAAGGACAATTAAATCTCCCCAACAAGGTAGAAGAAATCGGAGAAACCGCCTTTATCGGCACTAAGATAACGGCTGTAAACCTTACCGTAAATTCTTCTTTAAAAACCATAGGGGCTATGGCGTTTAAAGATACCCCTGTAACAGGAGAACTTATTTTAACTGAGAATTTCGAAAGTTTAGGCAATTATGCCTTTGCAGGAACAACTTTAAATAAAGTTTTATTTAACGCAACTACAAAAGTTGCAAAAGTCGGTTACGAGGTATTCCCTTCTACCGTTACCACTATAGATATTACAAACTATAACGCTTACCTTGCATACGCAGAAGAAAAGAGCGGTTGGGCAGAATATAATTCTTTATTAAATTACGCAGAACCCGACTCTTACTCCGTTAGCGTACAAAGCACCGATAATGGGGATTTCTACCTCTCTTCTTCCGAAGTAGTTGCAGGGGCTACCGTAACTATAACGTTTGTCCCTAAAGCAGGAAAGCAACCTAAAAAGTTCTTCGTCAACGGAGAAGAAGTTCAATTTACAAAGAGTGGAACTTCTTACGTGTATAGAGTTGCCGTATGGAACAACATTCTCGTATCGGTAGAATTTGAAGGCGAAGTTACTTCTGAATCCGAATCCGCTTCTCTTCCTTTAGACACCAAAAAAGGTTGTGGCTCCGGACTTGCTTCTACTCTTCCTTTATTATTCGTTACAGGCGTAGCTCTTATAGTGAGAAAAAGAAGTAAATAATTATTAAAATTTTAAATAAAACTAAAGCGTATCCAAAACGGATACGCTTTCTTTTTTGTTGATTTTTTATAATTTAAATCACACGTTTAAGTTTTAACAAATCTTTGTCCTTTAAACCACCATTTAGAATATTGTGGTATAAAAGATAACCGGTAACCTATCTCTCTTCTCTAAAGTACGGAAGACCGAGAGAAGCAGGCGGTAAGTTTTCTTTTTTGTTCATTATGCTGGTCACGATTAAAACTATTATCGTAACTACGTAAGGAAGCAACTTAAATAACTTCATTTGAGTAAACGAAATACCCGTTATTCTATATGCGGCAATATATAAAGCACCAAACACTATAGAACCGATTATACTTAAATCGGGCTTCCATAAAGTAAAGATTACGAGTGCAATTGCAAGCCAACCAAGCGCTTCTATGCCGTATTCCCAACTACCGCCAAGATAGTCTAATATATAATAAAGACCACCAAGACCTGCTATTGCGCTACCCAAACACGTCGCAACGTATTTGTATCTCGTTACGTTTATACCTGCAGCGTCTGCCGTTGCAGGGTTTTCGCCTACTGCACGCAGATTAAGACCGATTCTTGTCTTTTTAAGAATATACGCCGATATCAACGCTATTGCTATAGCTAAATACACTAAAATTCCGTGAGAGAAGAAAATTTCTCCAAACCAGCCGAGTTTATCTGCAAACGCAAACTCTTTGGTAATTTGCTTACTTGCTGCAGAAAGGAAAGTTTTATCTACTTTTCCTTGCATAAAAAACGCAGTAAGTCCAACGCCAAAAGTCGTAATAGTAAGACCGGTTACGTTTTGGTTTGCCCTTAAAGAAACCGTCAAAAAGCTATATATTGCTCCCAACGCTCCGGCAAACAACATTGCGCAAACTATACAAATAAGCACGAGCAATAAATAATTTGCATCTTTTGGAGAAGAAAGAGCGTTCATGTAAGTGGACGCACCTACGCAACCTCCTACGGCACCCATACTCATAATACCTGGGATACCGAGATTTAAATGACCGGATTTTTCTGTTAAAATTTCACCAACACAACCGTATAAAAAAGTTATTCCTATACAAATTGCTCCTGTTATAAAAGATACGATAGCCATTTATTTTACCTCCTTCTTTAAGCGACGGAAGGTTATTTTATAATTGATAAAAAATTCACAACCGATTACGAATAAGAAAATAATACCGATAACTATATCTGCAAAAGCGTCGTTGGTAAGACCAAAGTAAGTCTTTGCTTGTCCAACTCCTCTTTCGAAGAATACTACGAAGAATGACGTAAGTATCATAAACAACGGATTAAATCCCGCAAGCCACGTTACCATTATTGCGGTAAAACCTCTGTTTTCTACAGTTTGCGTACTTACCGTTCCGTCTATAGCACCCGAGATTAAAAATCCCATAATACCGCATATAACGCCCGTCAATATAAGCGTACGAACAACTACCTTTTTGACGTTTATTCCAACGTATCTTGCAGTGTTTTCGCTTTCGCCGACGACAGATACTTCGTATCCGTGTTTGCTGTAATATAAATAAGCATACATAAATGCAGCGAGCAATAATACGATAGCCACTACCAAGAAATACGGATTGATGACTTCAGGAACTTTTGCAGAATATATAGGAGATAATTCTCCCGTTCCTTTTGGTACCCAAACAGCAAGGAAGTAAGCTACCACACCCTCTGCGATGTAGTTCATCATAAGAGTAAAGAGAGATTCGTTGGTGTTCCATTTTGCTTTAAATATAGCCGGTATTGCCGCCCAAATAACGCCTGCCAAAATAGCCGCTAAAAGCATTAAAGGAATTAAAGCCGGCAAAGGCATTTTGCCGTTAAAATAAAACATAACGGCGGTCGTAGCAAGACAGCTTATAAGAACTTGTCCGTTTGCACCTAAGTTCCAAAACTTCATTTTAAACGCAGGAACTATCGCCACCGCAAATCCCAATAAAACTGCGGTATCTCTAAGCGTTATCCACGTACGAGTGTCCGAGCCGAAAGCGCCGTCGAATACTTGAAAGTAAAAATCGAACGGATTACACTTTAACGCAACTATAGCCAATATACCACAAAGGACGAGAGCCGACAATATTGCTACCGCTCTTATAATCCATGCTTTATACCAAACCAAACCGCCTCTTTTTTCTATCTGAATTAACGGCTGTCTGGATTTTTTGGTTTTTACTGCAACGTTACTACTCATTTGCAGGCACCTCCGTGGACTGAGTCTTCGTCATGAGAAGTCCAACTTCTTCTTTAGTTGCCGTTCTACCGTCAACTATGCCGGAAATCTTACCTCCCGCTATAACCAAAATTCTATCGCAAAGAGCCAATAATACGTCGAGATCTTCTCCGACGAAAATTACTGCTGTTCCTCTTTCTTTTTGCTTATTTAACAAATTATATATCATATAAGAAGAATTTATATCCAATCCTCTTACAGGATATGCCGCCATAAGAACTGAAGGAGAAGAAGCTATTTCTCTACCGACGAGAATTTTTTGTACGTTACCACCCGACAATCTTCTTACAGGTGTATGTGCGTTAGGGGTAACAACCTCTAAACTGTCTATTATCTCTTTTGCAAGGTTTTCCGGTTTCTTTCTGTCTACGAAAACCGAATGTCCTTTTCTGTAGCTTCTGAGCATCATGTTGTCTACGATATCCATATTGCCGACAAGTCCCATGCCCAATAAGTCG
>JAZNFL010000173.1:0-8177 GCA_045589135.1 Christensenellaceae bacterium | reverse complement strand
TGCGTTTGCCATTCTTACGAGTATCGTATTTCTTAAAGGTAACCACATACTGTAAATATTACCCGGAGTTACCTTGATGTAAGGTGATATAACGGTAAAGTCTTGTCCGCTTGCAGAAGCCTTCATTTTACCGTCTTCGTAAGTGATGTTTGCCTTTTCCGCAGTAAAGCCTTCCGCTCCTCTTTCGTCTTTAAACTCGAAGTCGTAATAGCCTACTCCAATGTAAGATTTTTCGGTATCGGACACAGCCATGTTTTTAACCGAACAATCCGTGCCCCAAGACGATACGACGATTTTTCCTCCGTCAAAGTCGTCCCCGTTTATATCGAAAGAAGTAATCATAAGTTCGCCGTTGACGTAGAAAAGAAGATAATCTTTGTCGAACACAAGCTTAAATTTAAGCCATTCGTTCGCCTTGTATTCTACGCTGTAAACACCTATCGTTTGAGAGTAATTGCCAAGTTTACGTATTCTTAAATAACCGTTTGTGCAATACTCGAAGAAGTAATAATCCACACCGTTGGCAAGGTATACCGTAACGCCGACGTTAGAATCTCTAAAATTAGATACGTTGTATCTTAAATCTACTTCGAAGGTGTTGTTTTCCGTCTTTTTGGTAGAAGGGATTGTTGATACGCCTAAATTGTTAGAAATAGAATAAACGTCTTCTCCGTTTTCGATAGTCTTGGTCCAACCTGCGGTGTTCCATTCGTCTAACTGTATAGTTTCTTTAGACGTTTGAATATTGCTTATGGTAGCCATAGTACACCAAGTAGAAATAGTAACCATAGCCCCGCTAAAGTCATCACCGTAAGTATTGCCGTGGACAAGAATTTCTTCTCCGTTTACAGAAACGGAAATGTAGTTTTCTACAAATAAAAATTCGAGATTTATCTTGTCCGTTACCTTAGGGACGGTTTTTAAAGACGGATATGCAAGCCAAGCTTCTCCCGGAGAATATCTTCTTGCTCTTACGGTAGAGTTGCCGTAACATAATTCTAAAAAGTAAGAATATCCGTTTTTAAGCGATATAGTTATACCGACGTTGTTTTCTGCTCCTGCATTGACTTGATTTAATACGACGTCGAAAGAAATCTTGTTAAAATCTATAGCCTTGCTAAAAGTAATTTTACCTACGTCGTTGACGTTACCTACTTTGGTAAAGGTTTTTCCGTCGGAAGAAGAATAGTTATCTCCTGCCGTCCAAACTCCCGCTTGAGAGAGATCCGCCGTTTCTAAAGAAGTTACGAAGTTAGAAGCCTGAGCAAAGCATCCCCAACTCCACATTTTTATGGTTGCCGTAGAAAAATCTTCCGCTTGGAGGGTTTCGCACTCTAAGACAACTTTGCCGTTTAAAAGCATATACACTGCGTCGGATTTTAAAACGAAAGCCATTTTAAAGCTTTGGTTTACCGTATAAGGATAAGATTTTTGCGCAGTAGAAATTATTATAGGTTGTCCGTTTAAAGAACCGTTTCTTACGGCAAAATATCCTTCTTCCGGATAGTAAAACATTTGATATTCCGTCTTGCCTTTTACCAATAACGCAACGTTAGACGTCGCTACGCCTTTTGCGGTAAGTTTTACGTCCACTTCTATCTTGTTAAAATCTATCGTGCCGTTGTAATTTAAAGCACCGCCGTTTATGTTAGAAGTATAAGTAGTTACGCCGTTTACTTGACTTTCCGTCCAACCATCCGTCGCCCAATATCCGTCTGCCTTTGCCGTAGGGATAAACATAATCCCCAAGGTAAGACAGCACACGGTTAAAACAGAAAGACACAACGATAAAATTTTTCTCGTTAAAGAAAGATTTTTAAATTGCATATTTTTCTCCTTTTTTATAAAAAAGTGTTTTAAAATTAGATTTTGCATCTAATTTAATATCCTATTTTGACTAAATAAATTTATATTTCTTTTTGCAAATTTTTAAAAGAAAAAGTAAATTTAAAGGTAAAATTGACAGTTTTATCGCCCTTTAAAATAGCGTCTTTTTGTCGCACTTTTTAGGCTCAAAACTAAATAAATGTTAGTTTTTTGCAATATTTTTTCCTTTTTTTACTCTTATATTGTCAAAAATTGTATAAAAATACGGGGGCAAGGAAGTGCTTATATACCCTTCCCCCGTATAGTTATTTAGTTTTTATACTAAGTATTAAGCTATCGTTCTATAACTTAATGACGATTTATTATTCTGCAGGAGTTGCAGGAACTTCTTCTTGTCCTTCTACTGCGGAAATAATAGCACCGAGAACAGCATTTTGATATGCTACGGTATCTGCTTCGTTATTGTAAGCAAGTTTTGCAACACCGTAAACGCTTCTCGTAAGCATTTCTGCATATACGACGTATTCTGCTTCGCCAACGGTTACCTTAACGTATGCACGTGCATAAATATCAGTATTGTAATCGGTTGCGGGAACTTCTGCTACTACACCCGTAAATAAAGTGTATTCTCCGTTTACACCGAAATACGTTTCGCAAGTGATGATAAGACCAGCGTTAGCAAGAGTGAGTTCTTCGCCTTCCGGAAGTTTGCCTTTTGCCGAAATTAAAGTACCCATTTGTACGTTTTCTGCTCCGTAGTAAGATACTAAAGCGTTGTATTCTGCAGTGTTAAATTGAGAAAGGAATCTAATACCGGAAGGATCGCTAACTTTAATACTTGCCTTATCGGTAGAAAGAGCGAGAGCGTTTACCTTGGATTGGAAGATAACTTCGTTAGTATTAACTTCTTCTAAAACTACGTTTTTAATAGTAGGAAGGGTGTTCCAAGAAGACAATCTTAAAATTGCACCGACAAAACTATCGCCAAAAGTATCTCTTTGTTCGAGAATAAGTTCTCCGTTTACAAGAACGCCTAATAATCCTTCTTCGAAAAGCATTTGTACGTTTACGAATTCGTCCGCAGCAAAGCTCTTAGGGAACTGTGGATAAGTAACCCAGTTTTCGCCCGGATTATATCTTCTAAGTCTTACGTGTTCGTTACCAAAGCACATTTCCATAAAGTAAACGTTGCCGTTTGCAAGTTCGATGTTTAAACCAACGTTTCCTTGATCCGGTATTACTTCGTTATAAGCAACGTCGAAAGTTAAACTGTTTAATCCGGTAACGGTATATGCGTAAGATAAAGACGCAACGTCGTAAACGCTTATGTTTTTGTTATAAAGCGTTTCGCCTTGATCGTTAGCGCTTTCTCCAAATCCGGAAGCAATCCAAAGTTTGTCGGATACGTCTACGAGTTTTACGTTAGAAATAGTAGGTTGCATGCACCAAGTAGAAAGTTGTAATCCGGTTACGTTAAACACTTCTGCACCGGTGTCCTTTACTGCGATAATAGGGGTTCCGTCTACTACTATTTGAATGTTGTTTTCGTCGTATACGAATGTTACGTTTAAAGTATCGGTAAGAGCGTATGCCTTAGGGAATGGTTTATAAGTAATCCAATTTTCGCCAGGGGTGTAACTTCTAAGTCTTGCGTGTTGGTTTCCGTAGCAAAGTTCTAAGAAGTATTTGTTTCCGTTTGCAAGGGTTATGGTTGCTCCGACGTTTGCTTCCGTTCCTTCGATTAACGCACCAAAGCAAAGGTCAAAGTTTACTGCGTTTTTGGTGATTTCTCCTGCATAAGTAAGGTTAGCAGGATCTGCGTTTAATTCGCTCTTGGTGTATACGCCTTCTGCTTCTGCAAAGCCTGCGCCTACCGTCCAAGCAGGTATATCCATAACTACGGTAGAAGTAGTAAAGTTTTTAACCTTTTCTACAATACCCCAAGACCACATTAAATAATCTGCCTTGGTAAAGTCTTCTCTTACGTAAGTATTTGCTTCGAGAACCTTTTGTCCGCCAAAGTATACGTAAATTACCGTAGGAGCTAATTCTATTGAGAAGTTTGCATACACTTCCGAAGTATACGGATAAGCTCCGTCCGCAGTAGTTGCTATAACGGCACCAGAAGTTTCGTTTTTAACTTGTACAGTACCCATCATAGGATAATATACGATATAGTATTTGTTTCCGCTTACACATCTTACAATATATGCTACGTTACTCGTGTAATCTCCCGTACCTACGGTTGCAACGTCTGCGGAAATCTTGTTAAAGTTAGCTACGCCTCTGCCAACGTAATCGAGACTAGTTCCGTAATTAGGAGTCGTATAAACGGTAGTTCCTTCAACTTCTTCTACAGCCCAAGTGCTAGAAGCCCAATAAGCTTCTGGAATACTTGCAGGAGGAGTTACTTCTACGGAAGAAGTGGTTATTTCTTTAACGTCGGCACTAACACCCCAACACCATACGAAGTATTGAGCGTTTGCAAAGTCTTCCGTCTTGGTTGTTAAGGCTTCTACAACTAAGTTTTCTCCGAAATACATTCTTATAACGTCAGGACCTAATTCTACGGTTACGTTATACCAAGTGTCAATAACGGCAGTGTGTGCGCCTTCTGCCGTGTTGTTAAGCCAAGTGCCGGTAGTGTCGTTTTTAATTGCGACTTGTCCTGCCATTGGATAATAGAACATCATATATTGATAATTTGACGTAATTACCCCGAAAGCTACGTTAGAGGTCCATTCTCCCTGAGCATTAATTTTAATTTGCATACTTAATTTATTAAAATCTACTGCTCCCGAATAATCGAGTCTACTGCTGTTTGGATCGGACGTATAAACGGTAGTTCCGTCAACGTCTGCAGCCGTCCAGCCTTGAGTTACTGTCCACGTGCCTTGTGCTTGAACTTCCGGCATGGACACGAGAGTAAATGCCGATAAGCATACCAGCATTAAGATTGCAAGACCTATAGAAAGTTTTTTTCTTAAATTGGTCATTTCTTTTCCTCCTATTTATCCTTGTTTAATTTATCTTTAAGTCTTTCGTAGACTTGAGGATCAATTATTATATCTTCTTTAGAATACGGTGGGTATTCTTTACCCATTTTACGTGCGTCCCCTCTAACTTCGTCCCTGTCGGACTTTTTACGCATGTCCGGAAGTTTTTTGGGGATGCCTCCTTCTAAAATAGAATGATATCCTATTATCCCCGGAAGAGCCATATCCATTGCTTCGTAAACGTCTATAATCTCTGCGGGATTACCCTTTATTGCCTCTATAAAATAATGCATAGGATAGTAATCCGAACCGGCGTGTCCCATGCCGTCTGCCAAAGAAGAAAATTCGTCCTTAGGCTCGTAGCACTTTACCTTAGAATCGGGAGTTCCTTCTACGCTGTCGCAATTGACGAAAAGTTTATTTACGCCCTTTATATCTGCGTCTTCTCTCGAACTCTCCATTCTTCCTTTACTGCCGTATAAGGTATACCAAATTGAATCTTTTCCTAAAAAGCCGTGTATGCTCTTTACGACCACGCCGTTTTCGAGAGTTACCATCTCGATTGCTCCACCACCGCTTTTAGCCCCACATCTTGCTTGTCGGCTGTAAAAAGGAAATTCGAAAGCCGTTACCGAAATAGGACGAAGCCCCGTAATATGAATTATCGGACCTAAAGAATGTGTGCAGTAGTAGGTGGCGGGCATTTTGTTTCGCCAATGCTCCGGATCGCACAACGTTATACTCGGCCAGATATATTCGCAATTGTGGACGTACTCTCCTTCTGCGTATTCTATCTCTCCTAAAACTCCCTTTTGGTAAAGTCTGCGCATCTCTGCAGTTGCAGGCATATAGCAGTAGTTTTCTCCATAGGCGTATATAAGACCTGTTTCTTCTACACATTCTACGAGTTCTACCGCCTCTTTTAAAGAAGCGCAAGGTAAAACTTCGCTAAATACGTGTTTGCCTGCCTTTAAGCATTTAATAGCGTACGGAGCGTGTTCGTTGGCGTAATTTGCCAAAATTACGGCGTCCATATCGTGCTTTATAAAATCTTCGAAATTATCATAAAGGGTTACGCCTTTACTTTTGATAAGTTTGTGCAAAACGTCTGGGTTTTTATCACAAACGGCAACGAGTTCGGCTTCTCCGGTTTTTTTGACGAAGTTTATCATCGTCTCCCCTCTAAAAGCCCCCAAAACTCCTATTTTTATCTTTTTTTCTGACATTGTTTCTTCCTTATATAATAATGACGTTTTTGTTGTTCAAAACATCGCTAAATTTTGTTGGTAAAAATTTTTAGTTGTCTAAATCGTTTTTTAATTTTTGTTAGACAACTTTTACTGCCCGTCCCCAAAAAACAAATTTATGCATATGGGCATAAAAACCCCATAAAAATCTTTCCATATATATAATAACTCTTTTTAAAAAATTTGTATATGGAAAAAAGTCGTCTAATTATGGAAAATTTCCCTATCTTGCTTGACAAATGCTAATTTTTACTTTATTATACTCCTATGAGTAAAAAAAATAATACACAAACCAACATTTGTAGATTTATAAACTACACTCCTTCGCAAGACGACAACATCAACGTAATAAACTTCGTGCACGAAACCCAGCACGTCAACCAAGAACAGTTTATGACTAGTTCTTTCTTTCGCATGTGCCTTGTAACTGACGGAACGGGAGTTTTTACGACCTTTAACAAACAGTACGATTTAGAAATTGGGGATTTATTTTTGATCTTTCCGGCACAAATGTTTAAAATAAAAAACGTCAAAGATCTCACCATTACCTATATATCGTTTATAAGTGGTAAAGCTTATCATCTTTTGGATAAATTCGACATAACCAAAAACAACAATTACAGAAAGGGTTTTAACGACTTAGCAAAGACGTACAAATCGACGGTTTTAAACCAAAATGCCGATACCAAGCTCGCAAGCGAAGGGCTATTGCTGTACACCTTATCTTTGCTTACCCCACAAGTTGCACAAAACGATATTCCTAAATCCAACTTGACGGCTTTAAAAATAATGCACCTTATAGAAGAAAACTACTGCGATAGTAACTTTTCTTTGACGTCTGCTGCAAAACAGCTTAATTATTCCGAAAAGTATATCTCTTCTATCTTTAAAAAACAATACGGGGTTAAATTTTCTACTTATATTACCGATTTACGACTAAACAACGTCTCTCGCCTTATAGACGCAGGTTTTACTTCTATTAAAGAAATCGCAACTCTCTCCGGCTTTGCCGATGCACTGTATCTTTCTAAACTTTTTAAAAAGTACAATAATAGATCCCCTACGGAATATATAAATATTATCCAAGCCAACTTAAAAAACAAACAACAAAACTAATCCTTTTTAATTTTCGTTATCCCCATATTTTAATATTTTATGGGGATAGCAAAGTTCGGGCGTAAATAAAGCCAACCTGCACATAGATAAATCAAAGTTTGTCTGTGCGCAAAATAATGTAATTTAAATAAAGTTGTTACTTTTAACCGTTAAACTGTATTAACGTAAAGCAAAACGTCAAATTTATTTAAGATAAAAGTTGTTACTTTTAGCAAATACGGATAAAAACGCACTTTATATTGCAAATTTGCCGTTATTTTAATATACTTAATATTATAATTTGTGCAACTTAAACTCTCTTACAAAAATTTTTTATTAATTGAAATTTTTTTATAAAAAAAACCCTAAAAACGTTTGACAATATAAATTGTTTCGGTTATAATATTTAAGCATTATGCAAGTTGCGGGTGTAGTTCAATGGTAGAACACCAGCCTTCCAAGCTGGTTGCGTGAGTCCGATTCTCATCACCCGCTCCATTTTTCTTTTTAGGGATTGACGCCCGAATGTATAACCTGTAAAGGGTTCTTTTTTTAGGTGTATAATCCGGAAATGCGCCAATAGCTCAGCTGGATAGAGCACCGCCCTTCTAAGGCGGGTGTCAGGGGTTCGAATCCCTTTTGGCGCGCCATTTGTTTAATTGATGGCGAGAGTAGCTCAATCGGTGGAGCGCCAGATTGTGGTCCTGGAGGTCGAGGGTTCAATCCCCTTCTCTCGCCCCATTAAATAAATAGCACCTGAAGGGGTGTCGCCAAGCGGTAAGGCACTGGATTTTGATTCCAGCATTCGTAGGTTCAAATCCTGCCACCCCTGCCAAATTGGTCCATTAGCTCAGTCGGTAGAGCACGTGACTTTTAATCACGGTGTCCCGCGTTCGAATCGCGGATGGATCACCAAATAAATGCACCTTTAGCTCAGTTGGTAGAGCAACTGACTCTTAATCAGTGGGTCCCGGGTTCGAGTCCCTGAAGGTGCACCAATTGGTCAAATACC
>JAZNFL010000172.1:0-4291 GCA_045589135.1 Christensenellaceae bacterium | reverse complement strand
ACTTCCCTTTCTATTCATTCGTTTAAGAACGCTGTCCGAAGCATGTTGAAGAGGAATATCAAGATATTTTATAATTTTTGGATTTTGTGCTATTTCTTCTATCAATTCGTCGGTCAACTTGTCGGGATAACAATATAAAAGACGAATATTTTCTACGTTTTCTAAAAAAGAAAGTTTTCTTATTAATTCTATAAGCTTATTTTCTCCATACAAATCTTCTCCGTAAAGAGTTAAATCTTGTGCAACCAATATCAACTCGTTAATTTCTCCAAGCAAAGATGCTTCTTCTACAAGACTTTCGATGGGTTCCGATTTGTATTTTCCTCGTATTTTAGGAATAAGACAATACGTACAATAGTTATTACATCCGTCCGCCACCTTTAAATATGCGTAATGCAATGGAGTCGTAACAACTCTTTTTACCGTTTTTAAACAACCTTCGCAATTGACGAAATTTACTCTTTTGCCTTGGTAAGAAAGCTCTAAAGCTTCACGAATTTTATGATAATCGTCAAAGCCTAAAAATACGTCAACCTCCGTAAACTCATCGTACAATTCGTCAATAAATTTTTGAGGTAAACATCCGGTTATAACCAACTTTTCTAATCGTCCGGTTTCTCTATAGTCGTTACACTCTATAACAGTTTCTATAGCCTCTTTTCTGGAAGCGTTTAAAAACGCACAAGTGTTTACGATAATTATTTCAGCCTCGGTTATATCGTTGGTTATCGTAGCAAACTTAACTATCTCTGACAACATTTTTTCCGTATCAACCCTGTTTTTGTCACAACCAAGCGATATAACACCGACTTTTTTATTGCTTAAATCCATAAAATTTATCCTTGCTGTTGTTTTTGTTCCATCATCTTATCGTATTCGTCGATAGAGATAAGAACCTTTCTCGATTTGTTTTCTAACGGCTGAGAAATATAGTTATTTTCCACCATCCAATCAACTATACTTGCAGCCCTATTAAAACCTATTCTGTACTTTCTTTGTAATTTAGAAATAGACACGCTATTAGATTCTATTACGTAACGCAACGCCTCGTAAACGAGTTCGTCTTCTCCAGGATCTCCACCGCCCCTTGAAGAATCTTGAACATCAGAGGTTTCTTGTTTTTGTTGTGGAGAAGCTTCTTTGTTAATTTCGTTTAAAGCTTTAGTGTTATAATAACACTCGTTGTTTTCTTTTACGTATTCTATAACGGCATCCATTTCTCCCTTAGAAATAAACGCACCTTGAACTCTTTCTACCGCAAACATCTTGCTCGTCTTATATAAACAATCTCCATCGCCAAGCAAGTTTTCTGCTCCACCTTCCGTCAAAATCGTCATAGAATCTGTAAAGTTGGACATCTTAAACGAAATTCTAGAAGTAAAGTTTGTCTTGATAGAACCTACCATTATATCTACGGACGGTCTTTGAGTTGCCAATATAAGATGAATTCCTGCAGCTCTCGCCTTTTGAGCAAGTCTACTGATTTTTTCTTCTATAGAAGATTTGTTAGAAGACATAAGATCTGCAAACTCGTCGACGATAATAAGAATTCTATGCATTCTTCTTTGATTTAATCTTTGCATTTTTTCGTTATAATCGTCTATATTTTGCACCTTGGCTTGATACAACATCTTATATCTGTTTTCCATTTCGTTGACAGCCCAAGTAAGCATAGCTATAGCTTTATCCGAAGACGTTATCATCTCGTTAAACATCAAATGAGGGATTCCTTCGAATGCGGCAAATTCAACGACCTTAGGGTCTACGATCATTATACGAAGTTCGTCCGGTCCGTACTTCATAAGTAAACTTGTAATAAGAGTATTTAAGCATACACTCTTACCCGTACCCGTCGCACCACCAATTAAAAGGTGAGGCATCTTTGCGATATCCAAACAAACGCATTGACCGACGAGATTTTTGCCCAAAGCAAAAGTAAGCGAGGTCTTTTTTGCGTTGACAAATTCGTTTGAAGAAACAATCTCTCTGATACCAACCGTTTGACGCTTTGTGTTTGGAATTTCTATACCAATTCTTTGCGAACCCGGAATTGGTGCAATAAGCCTTATATTTCCTTGTGCGGCAATCCATAAATTAAGGTCGTCAACGAGTCTAGTAACCTGTTTTACGGACACGCTTCTCGGTATAGAAATATCAAATCTCGAAACCGTAGGACCGTTTAAAATATTGACGATTTCCGCATCGATATTATTGTTGGAGAAAACCTCGAGAATAATATCCGATTTTTCTTGATTAAATCTTTGAATTTCTTCTATGTCGTCATTGTTGATATAATTTTTTAACAAATCCAAAGGTGGAGCTTTATATCGGAAATCTAAAGGCATCAAATCGTACGGATTGACCTCTTCCACGTCTATTTGGTATGCATCTTGACTGCTCTTTGTTTCTTGACCTTGCAAAGTGCTTCTGTCAATTCTGTCCGTTCTTATTGCCCTCGGCTGTCTATCCGGTCCACGACCGTTTGTCGAGAAAGAAGACTGATTGTAAGAAGACGTATATCCGCCTTGTTGGGTTTCTTCTTTATTTTCACTTATATAACCTTGATCTTCCGTAATAGATTTATCAAATATCTTGGATTTAAAGGTATCTCCAATCAATGGGTTTTCTGCAATAGAAGATTTTTGAACAGAACTATTTTCGGTTAAATTTTTATAACCTATAGAATTCTCTTCCGTTTTTATGGTTTGATCTTCTTTCTTGAAATCTTCTTCTATAGAAAAATCCTCGTTAGAAGGAGTGTCGTACGAATAATCCGGAACTAACTCTTGACTAAAAATTTTATTGAGTTGTTCTTCTCTCGTTGCGGACAAATCAAGACCGGTGGATTTTTGATTGTTTTTAGATTTAACAAATCTTGTTTCGTTTATGTTTCTGCTGTTTTCCATAAACTCTTTAATCTTGGTTTGATTTAAAGGCTCGCCGTAAATATCGTAACTTTGAGAAGGCTTACTCTCTTCCGTTTGGAAAACTTCTTTTGCGTTATCTATAACGTTGGTTTGTTCTCCAAAGAAATTTTGATAAGACTTGTCAATCTTGTGAGTTTCTAAAGATTGTTGGTTTGTTTGCAAAGGCTTAGTCTTTGGCTTAAAAATACCTTCTTTAGGCTTAGACGTATCTAACTCTACTTGTTTTTTTATTGGCTCCTCAATATTCTTTTTTATTGGAGCAGAAACCGTGTCGTTTTGAGGAGTTTTAAACTTGCTTATATCCAACGTTGGAGGAGTAAGAATATACGATTTTTTGTCTTTGATTTCCTTTTCGTAAGACTCGCTATATTTTCTTCCCGTATTGCCGTCGCTACTTAATTCTCCAAAAAGGGATAACACACCGTTATTGGACGAATTTGAGTTTTGTTGCGACTGATTACTTCTTTGTAATAAAGGTTTTAAACCAAAATTTTCGTTAATACAAAACAACGGACTACTTCCTCCGTTTTGACGAATTTGACTAATTCGTACCCCGCTATCATTGATATTGGGTGCATTGTGTTGCTGTCCGTTATTAGTCGCATTTTGATTATTCGCTTGTTGAGATTGTTGATTTTGTTGATTAGGGTCATTTGATTGACCTTGTTGAGCTTGCTGGTTTTGTTGTTCTTGCCCAGCCCCTTGTTGAGATTGTTGATTTTGTTGAGCTTGCTGAAGAGCAAGTTCTTGTTGCTTTGCTAATTCTTCTTTTTTGCGGTTTTTTATTCCTCTAATTATTATCAAAACACTGATAACGAATAATATCGCAAGAACGATATACGCCCCTACCGGAGATAAAAACTTTACGAGAGGATACGTAAGTATTGCATAAATCGCTCCACCGAAAGAAGTTGACGAAAAAGCCTTACCACCCGTATAACATTTAGAAACGTATTTACCAAAAGAATAACCTTTAACGGGATTAAACGACAAATGCAATATAGCCACAAGAAGCATTAAAATCCAAAAGCCCGTAACGAGCACCCTTCCGAATTTATGTTCTTTATAAGACGCTCCAGCAAACGACAATATCCCCGTATAAATAATTACGATTAAAACGGGAATTGCACTATATCCTAAAAGTCCGAGATATAAACTTCTTATCGGCAAGCCAACTCCGCCAAACAATAAATCGCCGGTAATTAAACATATAAAACCCATAATACAAAACACGACGAGAGCAATGTAAATTACGTTTAACCAAAACGTATTTGCCTTGTCTTGAGTTTTATTTTCTTTTTCTCGTTTAGCCAACCGACTCACCTCTCTTTATCGTTACTCTTATTTATAATTATAACATATAA
>JAZNFL010000171.1:0-3485 GCA_045589135.1 Christensenellaceae bacterium | reverse complement strand
AAAATTGAGCCCGCCGTGTCCGCAAAAGCGAACACATCGGGCTTTATACTAACTCTCTTTTACTTTAAGTAAAGCTCTCATAGAATTTAAAATAGCAATTACAGCAACGCCTACGTCTGCAAAAACTGCAAGCCACATATTTGCAAAACCAAACAAACTTAAAATTAAAACTGCAATTTTTACGCCCAACGCAAACACCACGTTAGACTTAACTATGCGCATGGTTTTTTGTGCTATTTTTTGAGCCGTAAGTAAAGACGACAATTTATCGTGCATTAAAACCACGTCGGCAGACTCTATTGCTACGTCGCTACCTATACCACCCATAGCAATCCCTACGTCTGCCCTCATTAAAACAGGAGCGTCGTTTATTCCGTCGCCAACGTATGCTACCGTCTGATTTTTGCCTTTTGTTCGCAAAATCTTTTCTAACTCTAAAACTTTATCTTGAGGAAATAATTGCGATTTATATTCTCCTATCCCCACGGATTTTGCAACTGCTTGTGCAGATAGCTCGTTATCCCCCGTCAGCATATACGTAGAATAACCTTTTTTATTAAACTCTTTTATCGCTTTATACGAATCTTCTTTTATCGTATCCGATACTACTATGCTTCCGACAAACTCTCCGTTTTTTGCAACGTAAACTATAGTGCCAATTGCATCGTTTACAACGTACGGTATATTATATTTTGACATTAAAGCGGAATTTCCGCATAAGATCGTTTGGTCGCCTTTGGTTGCAATTACTCCAAACCCACCAAGCTCGGTTACGGTATAACCGTCTTCCGTAGTATGCTCTAAGTCTTTTACGATGGCGTTTGCTATAGGATGATTAGAAAACTTTTCGCATATGCCGGCTAAACGCAAAACTTCGTCTTTTCTATCCGGAGGATAAACCCCACTCACCGAAAAATCACCTTTTGTAACAGTGCCGGTTTTATCCATGACGATTACGTTGGCTTTTGCCAAAAGTTCGATATAATTACCACCTTTTACCAAAACTCCGTATCTCGAACAGTTACCTAAACCACTAAAAAATCCAAGCGGTACGCTTATTACCAAAGCACACGGACAAGACACGACTAAAAACGTAAGAGCTCTATAAACCCAAACTTTATAATCCCCCGTTATTATAGACGGAACAATGGCAACGAGCAAAGCACATATAACGACCAACGGAGTATAAACTCTTGCAAATTTGGTTATAAAATTTTCCGCTTTTGACTTTTTGGCAGACGCCCCTTCGACAAGATCTAACACTTTAGATACGGCGCTGTCTTGATAAGTTTTTGTTGCCCTGCACTTAACAACGCCACCGACGTTTATGCTTCCGCCAAAAACTTTACTTCCTTCTTTTATTTCTAAAGGTAAACTCTCCCCCGTCAAAAACTTGCTGTCCATATAGCTGTTTCCGCTTACGACTTCGCCGTCTACGGGGAATTTTTCTCCCGTCTTAATTACTAAGAGGTCGCCGACTTCGACTTCTTCGGGGAAAACGGTGGTTATAATCCCGTCTTTTTCGACTGTTGCCGTCAACGGCTTTATATCGACAAGAGAAGAAATAGATTTTCTTGACCTAGACACTGCGTAGCTCTGAAACCACTCTCCTATTTGGTAAAATAAAGTTACGGCAACTGCCTCGGGATAATTGCCGACGGCAAAAGCCCCTAAAGAAGCTATGGTCATTAAGAAATTTTCGTCTAAAAACTGAAGATTTTTTATGCCTTGTATCGCCTTAAAAACAACGCTTAACCCACATACGCAAAACACCGATAAATATGCACATATGCGCAAAATAGGAGGTAAGGTTAAAACTTCGTCTAAGACGTATACTCCCACGAACAAAACGACGCTTACTATTATTAAAATAAGGCGTTTTTTTAGTTTTTTACTCATAAGCTGTTATAATCCTAAAATTTTGCAGTCCGGCTCGATTTTTTTAATTTGTTTTTGAGCTTCTTGCAAAACTCTCTCCATATCGTCGTCACCCGATTCGATAACGAGTTTTTGTCCCATAAAATCTACCGTCGCTTGTACAACTCCGGGAATTTTGTTTATTGCTACTTCCATTTTAGCCGCACAATGAGCACATTCTAAATCTTGTAATCTAAATATCTTTTTCATTCTTTTCTCCTTTAATTTCTTTCGTTTAAATGTTCTAAAGCCATTTGATAAATCTTATATACGTGGTCGTCGTTTAAAGAATAAAAGACTTCTTTTCCACTGCGTCTACACTTGACTAAATTAGTTTGTCTTAAAACCCTTAACTGATGCGAAACCGCCGATTTATTCATTCTTAAAACCGAACAAATATCGCACACGCAAAGCTCTGACGTAAACAACGCCGATATTATTTTGGTCCTTGTAGAATCCCCAAAAACTTTAAACAACTCCGATAAATTGTATATTACGTCGTCAGAAGGGAGAGATTTTTTTACTACCTCTACACTCTCTTTATGGACGTGCTTTACGGCACACGTCTCTTCCGTAATGATTACATCTGCCATTTTTATCTCCTTTTGTCGCCGTTGTATTGGCTACGCACAGGACACGACTTATATATCCATTAAAATGCGCAACCTTAAAAGGCAAACAATATAAACGGTTGAATAATTGTTCAATCGTTTATATTATATAACCAATTTGCAATTTTGTCAATATATTTTATTCGTTTAATTAAAATTTTCCCCGCCACATATAACCGTTTGTATCACGTTTTTTAGAAACCTTTTTACTTTGCCCAACATTGTCCACAAAACGACTACTCGTGATATTTAAAAACAAGTCTAAAAGCGTTATTGCTTACTATTAATTTAAAACGTCGCCCATAAAATAACCGTCTAAAACTAATTTTTACGCTTTACAAAATTAAAGCTATATGTTATACTTTTTATACCACACAAAATTTTATTATATATTCTTACGGAAGTGAGCATAATTAGGTAAAAATGCTGACTTCTATTTTGCATTTCCGTATGGATATTGTCAAATTTTGTGTGGTAACAGTTGAAGTCGTGCGTTTTTGTGTGTACGGTTTTAACTGTACACACTTTTTTTTAGGAGGTACGTTATGTACGAAGACGTTGGGGTAAAGATTAAAATAGTTGCTGTTATAGTTGCGCTTTTAGGCACTATTGCAACTTTTATCAGAGGAATGATGCTTATTTCTGATCATCAAGGACTCGTAGGAATATTGACGTGTATTTTAGGTCCACTCCTTTCTTACGCTTGTTCTTTATTCGTCTACGGATTTGGAAAAATCGTAGAACACAGCGAACAACCCGTTATTGTTGAAGACACACAAGAAAAACAAGAGTAATTCTACTTTTTCTAATTTTAAAAGGATCTACTGCAATTATATTTATATGCAACTTTTTTTTAATTTAAAAACTTATATTGCATATCAATATTTACAACCTATTACTTAATTTTTAACAAAAGACAAATTAAACACAAAAAATAAAAGGCGTTTTTAAGAAGAA
>JAZNFL010000170.1:0-9394 GCA_045589135.1 Christensenellaceae bacterium | reverse complement strand
TACGTAAAACGGCTAAAAAAAACAACGTTAATTATTATAAGCAAAATCTTACAATGTAGAGGTTAAAAGAAGATAAATTTAATATCAATAACAAGTTCGTCATGCAACATCTTCCAATCTTCATCAGCTACCGCTTGCGGTAATTCCAAGAAATCACAAGCACAAAAGTATTACGAAGACGGTTATGCTATTCAGGTTACTTATCATGCTAACGGTGGTAAGTTTTTAAAGAGAAACGGCGTAACTATAATGGATTTATTTAATCCTGATAACTTTACTGCCGTAAATAACATGGTACAAGTTAAACTTTTGGATCCTCTTTCTCCAGAAAGACCTTCAACTTCCGGCGAAAAAGGCAATTTGACTTTGACAAGATCGGGTTATTTCTTTGCCGGTTGGTATCAAGAAAGAACTATAAGAACTCAAGACGGAACTCCTATAGAAAAAGGCGGTATTCCTGTTGACGAAAACGGAAAACCATTAAGGCAGCTTTTTGACGGAACTTTCGTTTACTTAAATAAAGCAGACGAAAACGAGGCAAACAGCATATCCGAAGAAGAGGAAGAAACCGATTCTGAAGAAGAGAGCGTACAAAAAACCGTTCTTCCTGCTTACGACTACGATAAGCTTTGGAACTTCGATACAGATAAGGTAGAATACGAATTAAACAGTGGAATTAAAGAAATAAACTTATACGCAGGTTGGGTTCGTTATTACGAATTCGAATACTACTATAAGGTAGAAGGTTCAACCGAAGATTGGAAGGTTGCAGGAACAACTTCTTTCGACTACAAAGTTACAAATCAAGAAGGTTCGGTTACTACTGACCACGATAATTTGTTTATTCCGGAAAAAATTGACGGAGCAATGTCGTATTCTCACAAATTCCAAAACAACGACGTATTTAATTTCCCTAAGGTAGACGGTACTACTTTTAAAGCCGCTTATACCGATAAAGAATGTCTTAACCAAATTACTTCTTCTTACGAGCATTACGGCACGTTAGACGTATCTACGGCAACTGCTATCGATAGAGTCGTTCCTGTATACGTAATACTTTTAGAAGGAGAAAGATTTGAGATTTCTTCTGCAGAGAAATTAATAGAACACGCTAACGCAAAAGGCTATTACGAAATTTTAAACGATCTCGATTTCCAAGGTAAAGAGTGGCCAAAGGCCTTCAGTATGGGAGAGTTCTCCGGAAAGTTCTACGGTTCAGAAGGAAATCAAGTAGTTATTAAAAATCTTTCGATTGCCCACAATTCGAATTTCGAAGAAGATTCTTTTGGCGGAATTTTCGGCAAGGTATTATCTAATGCAACTATCGAAGACGTAGCTTTCGAAAACGTCGTATTCGACGTTACTCAAGTTGCAAAAATGTTAAGAGATTGCCAATTTGGAACGTTTAGCGGTTATATAGAAGAAGGCGCAACGATAGACAACGTAAGCTTATCTAATGCGACGTTAAAATTAGGAAAAGTATTCTTATTCCCAGAAATAAACGTCAATTTAGTAGCTAACGGCACGGTCGACGGAATAACGGTAACCAATAAAGTCGGTCTTATTATATATGGTTACGATATGTGTATGCCGGAATTTAATGTAATTAATTATGAGTATGCAATTAAAACGGATACCGTAGTTGTAGACGAAATTAGCGGTAAAGTTACTTTCGAGTGCTATAATACTGCTTACGACAGTCAAGAAAAAGAAGTAATAATACAATAGGAGGTCATATATGGAAAAGAAAAGAAAAACTAGCCTTTTATCTCGTGCAGTTTGTGGATTGATGTGTGCAAGCATGTTGCTTCCCACTTTTGCAGGTTGTGGAGACGACAAGGGCAAAAAGAAAGACAGTGTAGTTATTATGACGGAAGAATTAAGCGGTTTGTTTAATCCTTTCTATGCAACCGCAGGTGCTGATATGGACGTCGTAGGAATGACTCAAATCGGCATGTTGTCCACCAACGAGGACGGCGAAGTCGTTGCAGGCGACGATTTGCCAACCGTAGTAAAAGACTTTAAGTACGAAACGCAAGGTACGACCGGAAACGAAGAAACCGTTTATACTTTCGTAATCAAAAACGACCTTAAATTCTCTGACGGAAAACCTCTTACAATGAACGACGTAATGTTCAACATTTACGAGTATTTAGATCCCGTTTATACAGGTTCTTCCACTATGTACTCCATAGACATTAAAGGTTTGTCTAAGTATAGATTACAAAAAGATTACTCGGATGACACTCAAGCTGATGCAGAATCCGCACGTATATCTAAGACTGCTTCTACTTACGCTCAATACAGAATTAAAGAACTTATCGGTATTTACGAAGACGTTGCATATATCGAAGGATCTACCGGATCTTATTCCGCAACGGAAGCAGATGTTAAGCAAGCAATTAACGAAGTTGAATCGGTAAACGTTATATATAAAAATGCAATAGCAACTACCGAACAACAAAAGAATATGACGCTTGAAGATTACAAAAAGCAACTTTTAGCCGACTATCAATTTGCTTTGGATACCTTCAAAAAAGAACTCGAGTCCGACTACAAGGCTGCTAAAGAATCTTTCGATCTCACTGCCGATCCATACAAAAAATGGGCAAAAGAATTAAGCAATGATATCTTTAAGTTCTTCCTTTACGAAAACTATATTACTCCTGTTTATAAAGAAGTAAACGGTAAAAAGGACAAAACCGTAATCGAAAAGTTCGAAGGAACTTCTATCGTAAAGCAATACAAAAATCAAAAAGACGCAATAAACAGAGTATATTCTGATAAGACCAAAACAGAGTTTAACCAAGTTCTTTCTTATTGGGGAACGGCAGGTACGTTGTCTACTCAATACACGGCAGACGCTACGGCAGTTATTTTACGTAATAACTTACAAGACGGACAACTCTCTTATCCAAATATTGATGGCGTTAAGTCTTTAGCACACGAAAAAGACGCTCCTTCTACTGTAAGTATCGGTAACAAAACTTACAAAGTTGCATCTAATCACACTGCAGACGGCGTTCCTACCGCTAACGACGAATACGACGTTTTAGAGATTACCGTAAACGGTATCGACCCTAAGGCTATATTCAACTTCTCGTTTACAGTTGCTCCTGCACACTATTATTCTGCAGACGAAAACTATCCTACCGGAAGACCTATCAATATAGCACAAAACCAATTCGGTGTAGAGTGGTCGGATACTAATTTCCAAACCAAGACTATTCAATCTCAGTTACACGTAGAAGTTCCCGTAGGAGCGGGTGCGTTTAAGGCAACTAACGCAGATAACAAAGACAATCCTAAGGGAGACGACTTCTGGAGCAGTAACATAGTTTACTTTAAGGCTAACGACAACTTTATGTTCGACGTAGCAGCACCTAAGCTTCGTTTACAAGTAGTAAGTTCTGCAAACGCAATTGATAAGTTAAGCGCAGGCGAAGTTGACTATATCACTCCTCAATATACCGATACTAATATCGAAAAACTTAACGGATTAAAATCTAAGGGTATAGACACTCTTAACGCATGGCAATTAGGTTATGGTTACATTGGTATCAATGCAGGTAAAGTTCCTGATATCAACATCCGTAGAGCAATAATGTCCGCAATGCAAACCGAACTCGCAGTAGAATACTACGATCCGGATTCTTGTGTTCCTATCAACTGGCCAATGTCTAACGTAAGCTGGGCATATCCTTACGCTCAAGACGGAAAGACTAACAAGAATAACGACCACGATTACACTCAATACGTAGATAAAACAACTGCTATTGCAAACATTCAAAAATACATGAAGGCAGCAAACGTTTCTGCTAATAGTTCTAAATTAAAGGTAACGTTTACTATTGCCGGTGCATCTATTACAGAACACCCAACTTACGGTGTATTTAAGCAAGCTGCAGAACTTTTAAACAGCCTTGGTTGGGACGTAGAAGTTAAGGCAGACTCTCAAGCTCTTACTAAACTTGCTACCGGCTCGTTACAAGTTTGGGCTGCTGCATGGGGATCTACTATTGACCCTGATATGTATCAAGTATATCACAAGGATTCTACGGCTACTTCCGTTTACGCTTGGGGATATAGAGAAATCAAACAAAGTCCTTCTACTTACCCACAAGAAACTGCTATTATCGATGCACTCAGCAAAGAAATAGAAGTTGCTCGTACCATGCTCGATCAAAACGTAAGAAAGGGCCACTACGAAACAGCTATGAGATACGTTTTAGATTTAGCGGTAGAATTACCTGTATATCAACGTAAAAACTTATTCGCATACAATTCTAAGCGTTTAACCGGTCTCGTTACGGAAGTTAACGAATATTCTTCTCCATTAGAAAGAATTTGGGAAGTTGCTTTAGTTTAATATTACTTAAGAGGTTAAAATACCGATTTATTCGGTATTTTAGCCAATGGGAGTTAAAATGTTAAAATATATACTTAAAAGAATAGGTGTTTCAATACTTATATTGTTTGGGGTATCTTTTCTTCTTTACGTATTGCTCCGTTGTATGCCAACGGACTTCGTTAAGCAAAAGATAATAAATTTAAGCCAAACAACGGACGGCGTAACGGACGAATTCGTTCAACAAATGTACGCAACTTACGGTTTGGACACCTCTATAGTAGAAGGGTACTTTAATTGGCTTGGCAGAATTTTTAGACTTGACTTTGGTAGTAGTTTTATCAACCAAAGAGAAGTTTTATCTGAAATTTTTAAGCCTAACAGAATAGGTACGTCTTTCCTCGTTGCGGCAATAGCAACCGTATTTGAATTTTTAATTGCTATTCCTCTTGGTATAACTGCTGCAACTCATCAGTATTCTATACGAGATTACGTCGTTACCGTACTCGTTTTAATAGGTATATCTCTGCCGTCTTTCTTCTTTGGACAGATGCTTAAAGATATATTTGCAAACAGACTCGGATGGTTCCCTGTATCGGGTATGTTCGAAGCGGGTATGTCCTATACCAGTGGATTTGATAAGGCTATGGACTATTTAAGACATATGTTCTTACCTGTATTGACTGTTTGTGTACTTAGTATTGGTGGTCGTATGAGAACTACGAGAACCAATATGTTAGAAGTATTAAATACCGATTACATACGTACGGCAAGAGCAAAAGGCTTAAAAGAACGCAGTGTTATATATAAACACGCATTCCGTAATACGATGATTCCTATCGTAACGAGCTTGGCGGGATTAATTCCGTCGTTGTTTTCGGGTGCGATGATAACAGAATCAGTTTTCGACCTTACGGGTATAGGTAGTTATGCGTTAAACGCAATGACACAAGGTGATATTCCGGTTATAATGACTTACAATATGTTCCTTGCGTTGTTGTCGGTAATAGGTGTATTACTTGCTGACTTAATGTACGCAGTCGTAGACCCACGTGTTAAGTTGGTATAAAGGAGGAAATTATGGAAGAAAAGAAAGAACTTCAAAACTCTCTTCCTAAAGAAGAGAAAGAAGAAACGACCACTAATAATACAGAATGGTCAGATTTTTCAGCAAACTCCGAAGAAATAGCAAACGATACACCGTTAGATAAAAACGTAAAACTCATGTCGCCTACACGTATGGTTGTTCGTAGATTCTTTAGGTCTAAACTTTCTGTAGCCGGCATAATTATGCTTGCAGTTTTATTCGTGTTCAGTTGGGTAGGTCCTTTGGTTTACAATCAATGGGGAGAAATCGAAACCGATAGAACAGGAAAAACCAAATATTACGAACAAGTTATGGAAGACGAAAACGGTGTAGAATACACTCAAATTATTATTGTAAATAACGGTATCAACGCATTAGAAAAACCTTCGTCCAACCATATTCTCGGTACGGACGAACAAGGTATGGATATTTTTACCCGTTTAATGTATGGTGGTAGATTATCTCTTACCATAAGCTTTTTAGCGGTATTTTTAACGTCGGTACTCGGTATTATAATGGGTGGTATTGCAGGATTCTACGGTGGTGTAGTAGACAACATAATAATGCGTATATGCGATATTTTGATATGTTTACCAACTCTTCCTTTGATGCTTATTATCGGTACGGTACTCGATGCAAATAAGGTAGATTCTCAATACTACATATATTTACTTATGGGCGTGTTATCCTTCTTCTCTTGGCCGGGTATGGCAAGACTCGTTCGTGGTCAAATACTTTTCTTAAGAGAACAAGAATACATGGTTGCCGCAGAAGCAATGGGTTATTCTTCCGCAAGAAGAATTTTCAAACACCTTATACCGAATATTTTACCTCAGATTATCGTTTCTATGACGTTGTCTTTAGGTAGTATGATTTTATACGAATCGACACTTTCTTATCTCGGATTAGGTGTAAAGATTCCTTACGCTTCTTGGGGTACTATGATAGAAATAATTTCTAAGCGTCCCGACATACTTCAAAACCATCTCAACGTTTGGATTCCTTCCGGTATCTGTATTGTTATAGCAGTTCTTGGATTTAACTTTATCGGCGATGGATTGCGTGACGCACTCGATCCAAAACAAAGGAGATAATTATGGGCGGATTTAAACTTTTTAATAAAGATAAAACTAAAAATACTCATTATCTCAGCGGTAAAGAAATTAAGGAAATTGCAAAAGCCAACGCAAAAGAAATGCGTAGGTTAGAAAAAGAAAAGACTCGCAAAGTTCCGGAATCTCATTACCTTACGGAAATGACTAATCCTAATAATATATTAGAAGTAGAAAATCTTCATTCTTACTTCTTTACAGATCAAGGAGTCGTTAAAGCTGTAAACGGCGTAGAGTTTAATATTCCTTTAAACTCTACAGTCGGTATAGTTGGAGAGTCCGGTTGCGGTAAGTCTGTTACTTCTATGTCCATTATGAGACTTTTACAAGGACCGTCCGGTCAAATTGTAGAGGGATCTATCCGTTTTAAAGCATACGACTTTAAAAAGGACGCAAAAGGGAACTATATTCCCGTTTACGAAGTAGACGCCAACGGCAATCTTATAGAAGAACAAGTTTTTGACAAAAAGGGCAAACCCGTTTTGGATAAAGAAGGTAATCCTACGTTTAAGCCAAAGCAAAAAGTAGACGCCAACGGTCTTGGTATATACGAAAAGGAAGAAAAAGTTTTCGATATAGCAAAAATGCCTATAACGGAAATGTACAAGCTTCGTGGAAGACAACTTTCTATGGTTTTCCAAGAACCAATGACTTCTTTAAATCCGGTATTTACTATTGGGGATCAATTGGACGAAGTAACTTTACTTCACGTTCCGGGGGCAACTAAACAGCTCGCTAAAAACCGTTCTATAGAAATGCTCAATATGGTAGGAATCGCTATGCCCGAAAGAGTATATGCTTCTTACCCGCACGAATTATCCGGTGGTATGCGTCAACGTGTAATGATAGCAATGGCGTTAGCTGGAGAACCAAGACTTATAATTGCCGACGAACCTACCACAGCTCTCGACGTTACGATACAAGCACAAATACTTGATCTTTTTAACGATTTAAAGAGAAGAATAAACGGTTCAATTTTGCTTATAACGCACGACCTTGGTGTTATTGCAGAAATGGCAGATTACGTAGTAGTAATGTATGCAGGTAGAATAATAGAGCAAGGAACAGCTTCGGAAATTTTCCACAATCCTTGTCACCCATACACTCAAGGTTTACAAAAATCCAAACCTACTATGAAGTCTAAAGAAGATACGCTCTTTAACATACCGGGTAACGTTCCTAACCCAATCAATATGCCTAACAACTGTTACTTTAAAGAAAGATGTGGCAGATGTATAGGTAAGTGTTCGGGAGAATATCCACAAATGGTTCAAGTAAGTCCAACACATTACGTAGCTTGCCATTTGTACAAGTCTAAGGAAGAATAATTATGAATAAAGAACAGAACAATTTAGAAAATATCGAAGAAGTTGCTACACAAGCTGTAGAAAATAATTACGATGATTTAGCAAATAAAGGAATAGAAGACGTAGAAAGAGAAGCGAAAATCGCTCAGGATAAACTTCTTCCTCCCGATCCGGATGCTATTTTAGAAGTAAGACATTTACAAAAACACTTCGTTTTAAAGAAAACCATATCGGGTAAGCCACTTTCTACTTTAAAAGCAGTAGACGACGTTTCTTTTATTATGAAGCCGGGAGAAACCCTCGGTATAGTTGGAGAATCCGGTTGTGGTAAGACTACTATGGGAAGAACGATTTTAAAACTTCATCCACCAACGGGTGGTCAGGTTTTCTTTGAGGGTAAAGACATTGCGGGATATTCTTCTAAAGAAATGCGTCCTTTAAGAACGAAGATGCAGATAGTTTTCCAAGATCCGTATTCTTCGCTTCCTCCAAGAAGCACGGTAGGGGATATTCTTTCAGAACCAGTTAGAGTTCATAATATCGTTCCTCCGTCAGAAGTAAAGAAGTACGTTTTAAATTTAATGGAACAATGCGGATTAAGAGATTATTATTACGAAAGATACCCGCACGAATTCTCCGGTGGTCAACGTCAACGTATTTGTATAGCAAGAGCTTTAGCAGTACAGCCTAAACTCGTCGTTTGTGACGAACCTGTATCTGCGTTAGACGTTTCTATACAAGCTCAGATAATAAACTTGCTTAAAAAATTACAAAAAGAAAGACAACTTACTTATTTGTTTATTTCTCACGACCTTTCGGTTGTCAAGTATATTTCTGACAGAATCGGCGTAATGTATCTTGGTTCTATGGTAGAGTTTGGCGATAAGGATAAGATTTTTAATAATCCTATGCATCCTTATACAGAAGCATTATTCTCTGCAGTGCCAAACCCAAACCCGGACGAAAAGACGGAGAGAGTTATTCTCAGCGGAGATATTCCTTCTCCTGCTAATCCTCCAAAGGGATGTAAATTCCATACCCGCTGTCCTAAGGCTAAAGAGATTTGTAGTCAAGTAGCGCCTAAGTATAAAGAATACGAAGAAGGACACTTCGTTGCTTGTCATTTGTATTCTCAGGAGGACTAATGTCTAAAAACAAAAAA
Source organism: Christensenellaceae bacterium (assembly GCA_045589135.1). Classification (GTDB taxonomy): domain Bacteria; phylum Bacillota; class Clostridia; order Christensenellales; family Borkfalkiaceae; genus CAKQKQ01. The sequence continues at coordinate 378 of JAZNFL010000170.1, read as the reverse complement.
AAGAAAAAAGTAAAATATTACGACGATAATTCTACGATAGTAGATATGTCGGCGGTTTCTCCAAAGAAAAAACAAAACTCTAACTTTCAGCCCAAAACAAATTCTACGTTTAAAGACAAGTGGAATACTTATTGGGAAACAGTAGGAAAGATGGTTGTCCCGATGTGTGTCGTATTAATAATAATAACGGTCATATGTCTTATTTGTTTATACCTTGGACAAGCTAATCAGTAATAAATTTTTTAATACTTAATCTAAATTTTTAACCGACGCAAATTTTGCGTCGGTTTTTGTATGTTTAAAAATTATTGTCTAAATAACACTATTTAAGTTAAATATTATTGTCGTAGTTATAAATTGGAAAATTTTTGATAGTAG
>JAZNFL010000169.1:0-3675 GCA_045589135.1 Christensenellaceae bacterium | reverse complement strand
TATAAAAATAATTTAAAAAACGCAAGACAAAACGAAGAGAAAAGGTGTATAATAGAAAAAGATATTTTTGATTTAAAGACAAAATCTGACGATTTCGGCGTTTTGTATGGACTAGTTAAAGCTCAAAATCTCATGCAATTCGTAGCCGACGAGTATTTAAGCGATATTTGTATCGTTGCGCAAAAGACTCTCGACGTTTTGTCTTCGGGAAGATTTGGGCTTTGTTATGATAACGATTTTTACGTCTTAGATAATTTTGACGGAGGAAAACGAAGGTCCGTCGCTTCTTTATCCGGAGGAGAAACGTTTTTGGTTTCTTTATCGCTTGCGTTATCTCTTTCTCAAGAAATATATGCAAAATCTCATAGACCTATAGAATTTTTCTTCTTGGACGAAGGTTTTGGAACTCTCGATGAAAACTTGGTAGAAACGGTCGTCGACAGTTTAGAAAAGTTAAAAAACGAAAACTTTTCCATCGGGGTTATTTCTCACGTAGCAGAGTTGAAGCAGAGAATTAATAACAAAATTATAGTTGCCGGAGCAACCAGAAATAAAGGTTCGCAAATCAAGGTAGAGTATTGATTTTTGACGAGTTATTAATTTATTAATAAAATTGTCGTTTTGATAAAGTGTAATTACAAAATGTGCGGAAAAACCGTCACGGAGGTTTAAATGATTTATTCTAGCGAAATATTATCGCCTACTATGCTCTGGAAGGATTTTGATACGTCGCTTCCTTTAAAAGAGAGTATAACCAACGAAATATTTTACGATGACGTAACTTACTGTGACGTGCATTTTTCGGGTAGAGAAGTTTCTCCCGGTCAAAGAGTAAGAATTTATGCGTCAATGGCTGTTCCCAAAAAGGCAATAAAGGGTTGCATATTGATTATTCCTGATACTGATTCTACAGGAATAACCGAATTAATAAATCATTTTGCTCGTTTAGATTACGCTGTTTTGGCAGTCGATTACGCAGGAGAAAAAGAAAATTCTTCAAATTATACTATTTACCCACAAGAGATAGAATACGCAAATTTTAACAAGTCGGGAGAGTATTTTTATAAGGCAGAATACGGAGCAAATAAGACTTCTTGGTTCGAGTGGACGGCTGTATGCAGATATGCAATCAGTTTTTTAAAGACTCAAAATTTTGGTAAAATTGGGGTTTTGGGTATAAAAAACGGTTCTAACGTCGCTTGGCAAGTCGTTGCTACCGACGAGAGAGTGGATTGTTTGGTCGGCTTGTTTGGGGCAGGTTGGATAGCAAACAAAGGGGTATTTAAAAACGGTGTCAACAATATCGAAATGAATGACGAAAGATACCGTTTTATAGCAGGTGTAGAAGCTCAATCTTATGCACCACTCGTCAAATGTCCAATTTTGTTTTTGACTTCGAGCAACAGCAGTGATTTCGATTTGGATAGGCAAATGGATACTTTAAGTAGAATTCCGTCTAAAAACGTCTATCTTAATATTTCTCCTAAGCTCGACGAGTATTTAAACAACCAAAGTTTAAAGGATATCGAACTTTTTTATAATAAGTTTTTATCAAATGCCGATTTTAAGTTCTTTAATATTCCGGAAGTTAGTTTGACTCTTACCAAAAACGCTTTTAAGATTTTTGTAGAAGTCGATTCTAAGAGTATAAAAAACGTTGAGAGTTACCTTTTATACGTAAGCGAAGACATAGTAAATCCGGCACACAGAAATTGGACCGAAGTAAAAAACGTACAGCCGATTGAAGACGGCTATGCCGAAAATTATTACGAATTAAAAGGCGGTTCGGATTACGTCGACGTTTTTGCGGTTATTACTTATAAAAACGGGTTGACGTTGAGTTCTTTGGTTTGTTCTAAAAAGCTTGCAAAAACCGAGCAAAAACACAGTAACTTGATTTTTTCCGGGAAAACAAAAACCGGTAGTTTTGTGTCGTATAAAACCGAAAAGGGGCTTATCGGTAACGTTTTTTATCCTTATAACGTCAGTCCGGAAATAGTAGAAGGACCTTACGGCATTAGGGGAATTTTATGTACGGAAAGCATTTTGTGTTATAACATTGGAGAAAAGAGCTTTAACAAAAGCGAAGGAACAATCATAAAATTTGATTTTTATTCCAAAGAGTTTTGTAAACTTACGATAGAGCTTTTTGCCGAAAATAATCCTTTCGAAGTGTATTCTTTAAGTTTGGATTTGTCGGTTGGTGCGACGTGGAAAAATTTAGTTTTAAAATTGAGCGATTTTAAATCCGATTGTCAAATGCCTATAAAATCTTACGAAGGCATTTATGCTTTAAATTTTAAATCGGAAAGCACTTTTATAATTAACAACGTTTTACTAATAGATTGATTTTTACCCTTTAACCAATTGGGGGTAAAAGTGCAGATACGGCTTAACCGGTTTTATTTTGGTTAAGAGAGTAAAAAGTATAGGTAATTATTCGTCCGTTTAAATAGATTTTGAAATTTGGACGTTTTAATATGTCTTTAATATTTATGTGAATTTTAGTTTTACGCCATTATTTGACGTAATGGTTTGGAGTAGTATGGAAGAATACGGAACTGCAGAGGTCGTTTATCTCGATCTAAACAGCAGAAACAAATTAGAAAAAAGAGAAAAAAAAGAAATAGCGGTAATGGTTTGCCTTATCGCTCTTCTCGTTGCTCTTTTATTTTGTAAATATTTCGTTTTCGAAACCGTTCAAGTAGACGGTCCGTCTATGAGACCGACTTTAGAGACCGGGGACGTTTTACTCATCAATAAGTATGCAGAATACGATTATGGGGATATAGTCGTATTTAAACGAGGAAATAAAAATATTATCAAGAGAGTAATAGGTTTGCCTGGAGACACTGTATTTACGCAAAACGGAGAAGTATACGTAAAGAGAGTCGAAGGTGGGGTTGAAAAAACTTATAAGATAAAAGAAGATTATCTTGGGCCCGGTATGAAAACATATTACGGTGGTGGTGGAGATTATTTCGACAATAAAAGAGAGATAGATCCCTGCACTGTTAAAGAAGGAGAGTTGTACGTTCTTGGCGACAACAGGCAAAACAGTACCGATTGCAGAATTTATGGGGCGATAAAAGATTCTTCCGTAGTCGGTGTTGTTACAAATTTTTCGTTAAAGGTAAAAGATTCTTGGTTAAGATTTATTTGTTACGTAATTTAACTGTGGAATTTTGATTGATAAAGTATCAAGATGAAGGTTTGTTTTAAGAAGATTAGGGTGCAAATTTAAATAAAAAGTTGAGTAGATAAACGTTGAATTTAAGTGATTTAGTTGCGAAATTAAAACGTTCGAACAAAATCTGTGTTCAAAATTTGACGTTCGTTATTTTGTGGTTGTTATGACAGAAATTTATTCTCAAGCGGATTTACACGCAATAAAAAAACAGAAAAAAACAGTTTATACGGTGTATTTTGCCGTCTTGACGGTTTTTATATTGCTAAGCGTCGGGATTTTAATCTTTTACAACGCTCAAGATTTCGGAACTCCTTTAAAAACGCCGTTATTGTTGTTGGAGATTTTGTTGTCTTCTGCTTTTATAATATTTTCTTTTGTTTTTATCGAACTAAAAATAAAAAGGGTAAAAGCATACTGTTCGTTTTTAAGCGAGGTTTTCGAGATAGAAAACACTAAAAGTGTAAACGTTTTCGTTAGGCACGATA
>JAZNFL010000168.1:0-2482 GCA_045589135.1 Christensenellaceae bacterium | reverse complement strand
GTAAGAAGTTAGAGTTGCTAAAAAACAAAAAATAAAAAAAGTTTACTTAAAATTGTTGCGATTTTAAAAATTATAATATATTCTATATACTATAAGGATATATTACGTAAAAATAAACTGCGTAAAATTAATAATTTAACACAGGAGATTACAATGAGAAGTCTTATTGATATTCTCGATTTGTCCGTAGAAGAATTAGACGGACTTATCTCGACGGCAAACGATATAATTAATAACCCAACTAAATATGCGGAAGCATGTAAGGGCAAAAAGCTTGCGACGCTTTTTTTCGAACCTTCTACAAGGACGAGATTGAGCTTCGAAGCGGCAATGTACGAGCTTGGCGGAAACGTAATAGGGTTTTCGGAAGCGGGCAGTTCTTCTGCGGCTAAAGGGGAGAGCGTTGCCGATACGGCAAAAGTAATAAGTTGCTACGCAGATATAATGGCAATGCGTCACCCGCAAGAAGGCGCTCCTTACGTGGCTTCTTTAAATGCTACTATTCCGGTAATAAACGCAGGAGACGGTGGACATTGTCATCCAACGCAAACCCTTGCAGATTTATTGACTATTTATAGAGAAAAGGGAACTTTCGACGGGTTGACCGTAGGTTTTTGCGGAGACTTAAAGTACGGAAGAACCGTTCACTCTTTAATCGGGGCTTTATCAAGATATAAAGACGTAAAAATAGTTTTAATTTCTCCGGAAGAATTAAAAGTCCCCGGTTACGTAAAGTACGAAGTTTTAGAAAAAAACGGAATGACGTATCAAGAAACGACTTCTTTAGAAGAAGCAATGCCTTCTTTAGACGTCTTATATATGACGAGAATTCAAAGAGAGCGTTTTGCCGACTTTGAGCAATACGAAAGGCTTAAAGATAGCTATATTTTGACTATAGATAAGTTAACCACTGCAAAAGAAACCCTTTCGGTTTTGCATCCGCTCCCAAGGGTAAACGAAATAAGCGTAAAGGTAGACGAAGATCCGAGAGCTTGTTACTTTAAGCAGGTTATAAACGGAAAGTTTATGCGTATGGCACTTATTTTGATGCTTTTAAAAGAAGCAGAAATAAATAAAGAAAAAACGGCCTCGGTTAAAGATTTGGTTATAGACGGATTAAAGTGCAACAACCCAAGATGCATCTCTCAGACCGAACAAGAACTAGTTCAATCTTTTAAACTTATAGATAAAGAAAAAGGCATCTATAGATGCCGTTATTGCGAATCAAAGCAGACAAAATAATTTAGTTTTTAATTTTTTTGACAAAGGTTACGTTCATCGATGGTTGGCTCTAAGTGTAGCGGACAATAAATACACAATTATAATTGATAAAAGTGTTTTAGTTGTTTGTGTAATGGGTTAACGTCGTCTACGAGCTTAATAAAAGGAGAAATTTTTATGATGACAAACAAAAGACCGGATTCTATGCAAAGAATCACAACGGAAGCTCTTGCACAAGAGTTTATTTCTCAACAAATTGCAGAAATAAAAGAACAAGTTGGCGATAAAAAAGTTTTGCTTGCTTTGTCGGGTGGGGTAGACTCTTCCGTCGTTGCAGCGCTTTTAATTAAAGCTATCGGCAAACAACTCGTAAGCGTACACGTTAATCATGGATTGCTCAGAAAGGGCGAGCCAGAACAAGTCGTAGACGTTTTCCGCAATAAGTTGGATGCAAATCTCGTATACGTAGATGCAGTTGATCGCTTTTTAGATAAGCTTGCCGGCGTAGAAGAACCGGAAAAAAAGCGTAAAATTATCGGTGCGGAATTTATAAGAGTATTCGAAGAAGAAGCAAGAAAGCTCGAAGGAATAGAATTCCTTGCACAAGGAACTATTTACCCCGATATTTTAGAGAGTGACGGAGTAAAAGCTCATCACAACGTAGGTGGACTTCCGGAAGATTTGCAATTTAGTCTTGTAGAGCCACTTAGACTTTTATACAAAGACGAAGTAAGAGTAGTCGGCAAAGCTTTAGGACTTCCTGACGATATGGTATACCGTCAACCGTTCCCGGGACCGGGACTTGGGGTGCGTTGTCTTGGCGCTATAACTCGTGATAGATTAGAAGCCGTAAGAGAATCCGATGCTATTTTAAGAGAAGAATTTGCAAATAACGGACTTGCAGGCAAGGTTTGGCAGTATTTTACCGCTGTGCCAGATTTTAAATCCGTAGGGGTAAAAAACGACGCCCGCACTTACGCATATCCCGTAATTATAAGAGCGGTAAACACCGTTGACGCAATGACGGCAACCATAGAAGAAATTCCTTACGACGTTTTAAGAAAGATCACTGCACGTATTACGGCAGAAGTCCCCGGTGTAAACAGAGTTTTATACGATCTTACGCCAAAGCCTTCCGGCACTATCGAGTGGGAATAAGATTTAGTAATTAAGATTTAATATAAGTTTATAAAAAACGCATACGTTATGTGTTTTTTGGCAAAAAATTAAAAGTCTGACGTTATCAAACGCCAGACTTTTT
>JAZNFL010000167.1:0-9250 GCA_045589135.1 Christensenellaceae bacterium | reverse complement strand
TCTTTGATGTACTTATCGTTATAAGCGGAGTTTACGACAGTAAGGTCGGCAAACTCTTCGTATATAGGATATCTATATTTATATAATTCTTCTAAATTGTCGACGTCCTTAGATAACGGTCTACCCAAAAGCGAAAGTTTTGAGATTTCTCTATCGATAAACACAGCAAATCCATTGTGCTTTAAAAGTTTACGGTTTTCTTCTTTTAACAAACTTCCGCCACCCGTCGCAATTATCTTGCCGTGTAGCAAACTAACTTCTAAAACGACTTCGCTTTCTTTTTGTCTAAAATACTCTTCTCCGTATTTTAAGATCATCTCCTCAGGCGACATGCCGTTACGCTTTTTTATAAGAGTATCCGTATCTATAAATTCTCTGTTTAATCTTTCGGCAAGCTTGATTCCCGTTCGGGATTTACCACAACCAGGCATACCGACAAGCACTATGTTTTGATATTTTTTGTTAACTTTGCGATATACGTCTTCTATAACAGCGTCATCTATTTTGCAATTTAAAAAAAGTTCTGCCGAACACTTTGCTTGCGCTACAAGCATATATAAACCGCCGACTGCCTTAACTCCTAATTCTTCCGCTTGCAAAATTAAAGCCGTTTTGTTTGGATTATACACGACGTCTATAACCGCAACTAAACTCTTAAACCTAGACAAATCTATCGGGCTTGACGATAAATTTGGAGAAGTACCTACAGGGGTTGTGTTTATAATTACCTCTACGTCTTGCAATAAATATGCGTTTTCGTAATTAATCTCTCCCGTACGACTTACTACGTAAATTTTTTTTGCCCCTTGTTTTTTTGCTACGAACTTTGCCGTCGAACACGTCCCACCACTGCCTAAAATCATGACGGTTTTACTCGCCAAATCTACACCGTGACGACTTAAAGACATATCTAAACCAAAAGCATCGGTATTATATCCAAAACTTTTTCCGTCCTTTTTAACGACGGTATTTACGCTACCAATTTCTTCCGCCTCTTTGGAAATCCAATCCAAATAAGGCAAAATCTTTTTTTTGTACGGAACGGTAACGTTAAATCCATCGAGATCGTTATATCTTGCAAAAAAATCGAACTCGTCTAAAGGGACTTCTCTGCAAAAATATTTATAGCCGAAATTTTTATGAATAAAAGGAGAATAACTGTACGACAGTTTTTCCCCTATCAAACAAATCTTCATGTTTATTTCTCTTCTAAAACGTTTTTTTGATAATCTTTACTGACGTAAAGCAAAGTTAAAAACAACTGTCTGCAATAATTTTTATACTCGTCTTTGACGTTAGAACAAACCCTTGACAAAATTTCTTCTTCTCTTTTGCCATCGGTTACCAATTTGCCGTTTAGTTTTTTTATCGAAGCGATTTTTTCCGCAACGTCCATTCGCTTGACGAATAATTCTACTATTTTATCGTCGATAGCATCTATTTCGTCTCTATAATTTTTAATATCCATTAAGTTTCTCCCTTTAGTAACTTAAAAATCTCCCACGCCACGACGCTTTCTACGACGACTGACGCTCTTGGAACGAAACAAACGTCGTGTCTTCCTTCTACGGATATCGTCTCTTGCTCTTTAGTCTTTAAATTAACCGTGCGCAAAGGCTTGCCGATTGACGGCACAGGCTTAAAGGCAACCCTTAACGTTATTGGCATACCGTTAGTTACCCCACCGTTAATTCCACCATTGTAATTGGTATACGTCTTAATCTCTTCTCCGTCAAAATATAATTCGTCAGCCACTTGGCTACCTAAAAAGCTAGAAATATCAAAACCTTTACCAAACTCCACGCCCTTAACTGCAGGTATTGCAAAAAGTCCTTTAGAAATTTCTCCTTCGACGCTACCGTAAAGACAATCTCCCAAACCTCCTTTAAGCCCTAAAACGACGCATTCTACCGTTCCACCAACGGAATCTCTTTCTTCTTTTGCACGAGCAAAAATTTCGTCCACAACGCTTAAATGACTTTCGTTTAGCATTGGAATTGGCATTTTTTTTATGCGTTCTACGTCTATTTTGGTAACGTCTACGTCTTCGTATCCTGTAAAATTTTTATCATAAACAGAAGATACGTACGCTACGATTTGGATATTTTCTTCTTTTAAAAACTGTTCTGCAATCCCACCTAAAATGGTCAACAAAACCGTCATTCTGCCGGAAAACTCTCCGCCTCCGCTCTTTATATAACCGTGTTTTAAATAACTTACATAATCGGCGTGAGAAGGTCTTGGAGTATACTTTATATCCGTATAATCTTTTTTTATAACGTCCGAGTTTTTTACCACTACCGTTAGGTTTTGTCCTGTGGTAAAAAAGTTTTCGTCCACTCCTTCCGTAAAGACGAAATCGTCCGCTTCTTTTCTTGCAGTAGAAAAGTCGTTACTTGGTTGACGTCTTTTTACGTGGTCTTTTAAACTCTGTACGTCTATCTTTTTTTTTGCGGGTAATCCACAAACGGTAAAACCAATTTCTTGACCGTGGGATTCTCCATAAAACTTTACCGTCAAATTATTTGACACTGTAAACTCCTCCGAGCTTTTTAAAATCTTCAAAGAAGGTAGGATAAGATTTTGATACCGATTCTGCATTTATAATTTGTACTTTACCGCAAACGCTACCTATAATAGCCAAACTCATAACTACTCTATGGTCGTCTTTGCTGTTGAGTTCTGCACCATTTAAAGTTCCGCCTACAATTATTATTCTTCCGTTATAATATTCGCAATCTATTCCGCAAGACGTAAGCATGTCTAAAACTGCGTTTAATCTATCACATTCTTTTAAAGAAAGTCTTTCTACGTTTTTAATAATGCTCATACCTTCGGCTTCACTCATGGCAACGCTTAAAGGAAGCACTATGTCCGGAATGTTTTGAGAATCGAAAGTTATTCCTTCTAACGAACTTTTAACCACGTGGACGGAATCATTTTCTACGGTTATCTCTGCGCCCATTTCTTTTAAAAGTTCTACTACTTCTTTATCCCCTTGCTTAGAGTCTGCTTTAAGACCGGTAACGGTAATATCTCCGTTTAACGCACCAGCAACTAAGAACATCGCTGCGTTTGACCAATCGCCTTCTACCGTTATTTCTAAAGGAGATTTAAGTCCGCTACTTCCTTTTACAAAGAAATAATCTTCTCCCCTTTCTACTTCCACTCCAAATTGTTCGAGTGTATCTATCGTCATATCTATATAACTTATAGACGTAACTTTACCTATTAAATTGATCTTTCCATCTCTTTTAGCAACTGCATATCCAAGCATTAAGCCGGTAATAAATTGAGAACTGTCCACCGCTCTTATGCTTACTTCGTCTGCAGTTAAACAGCCGGAAACAATAAAGCTATCCCCAAACTGTTCTACTATTCCTCCGCCTTCTTTTATGGCGTCGATAAGTCGTTCTTCCGGACGTTGTATCAATCTATGCGTACCAACGAGTTTGCCTCCGCAACCCAAAGCAGCAATAACACCCATTAAAAACCTTATGGTAGCTCCACTGTCGTTACAATGGAGTTCTGCGTTTTGTGCAAGGTTTTCTATTGGATATACCGTGTAATCCACACCGTTGTCCGTTTTAAAAGTTGCACCGAGAGAAGAAAGACAATCCATCGTTGCCAAAATATCGTTAGAACGTATAAGGTTTTTAACGACGGTAGGCTCTTTACAAAAAGCGCTACAAATTAGAATTCTATGAGCGTAAGATTTTGACGGAATTGCATCAACCGTTCCGCTTAAAAAACTCTTTTTTACGTCTACTATCATATTATTTCCTCCAAGTTGTCGAGAAAAACTTCTTTTAAAACGACGTCTCCGATACCTTTGATAACGGCAATCGTAATTTTGTTTCCGAAAACTTTTTTATCCTTTATTAAAAATTTAACAAGTTGATCTCTTTTTATATTTAAGCCGTAGTCAAATGCGTAACTCTCTACGACCGAAATTATCTCTTTTTTAGTTTCTTCTTTGCATAATCCTTTTAAAGTGCAATAATTTAAAACAGCTATTATCCCTTTGACCACGCATTGCCCGTGAGAAATCGAAAACCCGGAAAACTCTTCTTCCGCATGCCCTATCGTATGTCCTAAATTTAAAATCTTTCTTAATCCGTTATCTCTTTCGTCTTTAACTGCAACGTGGACCTTATATCTTATGCACTCTGCAATTATTTGGTATAAATCGCCGTGATTTTTAATTTCTTCCCAAAGTTTACCGCCGACTAAAATACCGTATTTTATTACCTCTCCCATACCGCTAAGCAATTCTTTTTTAGGAAGAGTTTTTAAAACCGTATAATCTGCTACGACTAAAGACGGTTGATAAAAACTGCCTACGTAATTTTTATAACCAAGGTAATTTATTGCCGTCTTGCCCCCTATAGAAGAATCGGTCATAGCAAGAAGCGTAGTAGGTAGACACACCCACTTAACACCTCTTAAATACACGGAAGCGACAAAACCTGACAAATCCCCTATCATACCGCCACCTAAAGCAACGATTAAAGAGTTTCTGTCAAAACCGCCACTAGTCAAACAATCGATTATCTTTTTAAAGCAATCTACGCTTTTGCTGTCTTCTCCCTGTGGAAATATAATACTATCAGCAAATATACCTGCTTCTTTAAAGCTTACCTTTACAGTATTTAAATATTCGTTTGGTATTCCGTCGTCCGTTACGATCAAAACCTTAGACGGTTGACAGTTTTTTTGCACTAATTGACCAACTTTACTTAAAACGCCTTCTCCAAAAACGCAATCGTAACCGCCACCTAAAGCACAATGCACAACCATTTCCATATTACACCATAACCTTTCCGACCAACGGCAAAACAGTCTTTACTTTGCTTATTACGTCTTCTAACTGTATAGGAGTAATGGATTGTTGTCCATCCGACAAAGCTTCTTTAGGGTTTGGATGAACTTCTATTATAAGCCCGTCACTACCCGCACCAACGGAAGCTAAAGACATAGGCATAACCAATCTCGATATACCGCACGCATGCGACGGATCTACTATTACCGGCAAATGAGTCCTTTCTTTTAACAAAGGTATAGCCGATAAATCCAAAGTGTTTCTCGTATCGGGTTCGAAAGTCCTTATACCTCGCTCGCAAAGAATGACGTTGGAGTTACCCCCACTCATGACGTATTCTGCGGAAGAAAGCCACTCGTTTAGCGTAGCGGATATTCCCCTTTTGAGCAAAATCGTCTTATCCGTCTTGCCGAGTTCTTTTAAAAGTTCGTAATTCTGCATATTTCTTGCCCCGACCTGAATTACGTCCACGTCCTTAAACATATCCAATTGAGATATTGCCGTTATTTCTGTACAAATTGCAAGGTCAAAATGCTTTTTTACTTGCAATAAAAGTTTTATTCCTTCTTCTTCTAATCCTTGAAAAGAATACGGAGAAGTTCTCGGCTTAAAAGCTCCGCCACGCAATACTTTTATCCCTAATTGCGAAACAGCAGAAGCCACGGCAAATATTTGTTCTTCCGATTCTACCGAACACGGTCCTGCTATAACGTCGAAATTATTTCCTCCAAAAACGGCTTTTCCGACGTGTATAACGCTGTCCTTACCGCCTGATTTACGTCCGGAACAAACGTAACCGTTTACACCTTGACCGTTAAGATTGATATTGGAATTGTCAGAAGTATGGTTTTTATCCACAGTTACCCCAAACAACGTATTTTTTATACGTTTTTATCTTAAAATGCACGTTATTTTAGAAATTTTTAAAATTCTACCAAATAACATTTTAACATTATGCAAAATTAATGTCAATATTTTTTTTACACAAGAATACTTTTAACGAATATTTTCATAAAAAAAGCCGTATAAACGAGCTAATCGCCCGTTTACACGGTTACTTTTTACTTAGCGTTGACGTCAATTATAAAGCTATACTGCATAGTCTTTTCCGTTATAAGATACTTTTCGTCAAGTTTTGGTCCACAAGAAGCACTGCCGACACCACTCATTCTGTAATCCAAGTTTAAATATATACAATCTGATTTTTTTAAATCGGCATAATGTGTTGGATAAGACTTTTCTTCGTATTGATTTACGGAAAAACTAAAATCTTTATAAGAAGTAAAGTTGATATCAAACTTTCTATTAAAGAGTTTTACCATTCTGCTGTTGCAATGACTTCCGCATTCTTGAGGTTTTACGTACTTAGGATAAGCGTCTTCTACGGAAGTTTTATATAATCCTACTACCCCACAAGAATTTTTATCTTCGTAAGACTCTTCTTCCCCACGTCCGAAATACTCTATCGCATCAAGTTTTGGATTGATGGCAAACTTAACGCCAAATCTCGGCAAATGACGTACGTACGCACTTTTTTCTGCTTTGACGTCCATCATAATTTTACCGTCTTCTGAAATAGAATATTGAATTTCTACGTCCGCTAGTGGCGCCACACCGTCAGCAACCATTTTGCCTTTTACTGTAATACCGCCTTTTATAGCCGACGTTTCGGTCTTGGTAAAACGACATTTGTCCAAATGCCAAGTAAGCCAATCTTTATTTAAATGAACGTCGTTATCGGTTGGGGCTCTATAGAGATTTATTTCTATGGGTTTGGTTAAAAACTTGACTTCTCCCTTATAAATTTGTTCTATTAAACCGTTTTTAAACGCCACCTTTACGTCGCCAACGCTTAAAGAACTACCAAATACGGTAGCGTTGACAGACGGAACAAAAACTTCTTTTAAATAGTTTGTCGCAAGCACAACTTGTTTGACGCTTTGCATTCCGTAAGCCTTATCTTTAAATATAAAATTGACCGTGACGTAACCCGTTAAATCCTTTGGTATTTTTACGTCGAGAATTTTTCTTCCACCGGCAATTACTCCGTTTGCATTTAACGGTTGGCTTAAAACTTGCTTTCCGTTGCTACAAACCGTATAACTCGCATCTAAATCGTCTAAAGTTATAAAGTCGTATCTATTTTGTAAAATAAACTTATCTTCTTTATATACTACGTCTACAGGAGAATACGCTTCCGAAACTTCTTTTAAGGAAGAATGAACGTTGTTTCTATCCGTATCGATAAGTCCGTCCACGCAAAAATTGCCGTCGTGGATATCCTCTCCAAAATCGCCACCGTATAAATCTTTCTTTCCTTCTTTTAAGGTATGGTTGCACCATTCCCAAATAAAAGCACCACAAAGATTTGGATAACGGTATATTGCTTCCCAATAAGCCTTTACGTCCCCGCAAGAATTACCCATTGCATGAGAATACTCACACAATACCAAAGGCCTATCCATATCGCATTCTCCGTAACAGTTTACAAAATCTATCGGAGGATACATTCTGCTGTTTACGTCTAAAAAGACTTCTTCTTTCCATTCGTCTAAAGAAGGATCGTAAGTTCCTTCGTAATGGATAAGTCTGTCGTCGTTTTCTTTTAATGCTAAGGCAGAATAAAGGAAGTTGTTTTCTTCTTTATTTCCAAAACCCGACTCGTTTCCTAAAGACCACATTATGACGCTACTGCGGTTTTTATCTCTGTGATATGTTTTAAGAGTCCTTTCGACAAACTGTTCTCTAAATATAGGATTACCCGAAATATCCCCGAAAAGTTCCGGATTATCTCGTCCGTAAGCACGGATGACGCCGTGCGTTTCTATATCCGCTTCTTCCATGACGTAAATTCCGTATTTATCGCAAAGCTTTATAAATTCCGGATGAGCAGGATAATGGCTCGTCCGTACGGCGTTGATATTATACTTCTTCATTAAAAGTATATCTTTTTTTAATAAATCGAGAGATTCTACGTATCCGTTTACCGTAAAAGAATGCCTGTTGACGCCTTTTAATTTTACGGGGCTTCCGTTTATCTTTAAAACCCCAGAATCCGTCTCTACCTTTCTTATTCCGACGTATTCTTCTATATACTCGCCGTTATAACTTATTTCTAACCTATATAAAGATGGGGTTTCTGCCGTCCAAAAAGAAGCGTTGTAAACGGTAAAGCTAACCTCTTTGCCTTTAAGCGATTGTAAATGCTTTTTATTATAATATAACTCGAAGTTAGCTTCTTTATCGCAAACAATCTTAATATATCCGTTTTTATCGCTTACGTCTGTCGTAATCTTGTAATCTTTTATATGGTCTTCGGGACGATTTAAAACGTATACGTCTCTAAAAATTCCGCTTAAACGGATTTTGTCTTGGTCTTCTAAATAAGACCCGCAATTCCATTTAAGAACGATAACCCTTATTTTGTTCTCTTCTTCTATAAAGTCTGTTATATCGAATTCCGTAACACTGTGAGAAATCGAAGAATATCCCACACATCTGCCGTTTACAAGCAAATAAAAACAACTGTCTACACCATCGAAGTTTATATAATATTTGCCTTTTTTTTCTTTAACTTTATAAACGGTTTCGTATACTGCACAAGGAATATCCTTTCGTATAAACGGCGGATCGTAAGGGAATGGATAACGGTCGTTTAAATAGACGGCTTTGTCGTATCTTTCCGTTTGCCAACACGAAGGCGTTTTGATAGAAGCTTTAGTTTGGGCAACGACTACGTTTTCCGTAAAGTTTTCGAAATAAGCAAACTTCCAATTACTTAAAAGGGTTACTTCTGCCGACTTTGCCTTTTCTTGAGAAAACGAGTTGTTTGTAAACGGTATATAATAACTTCTGTATGGTTCTGCTCCTTGACTACACGTCAAAGTATTATGAAGATTGTAATTCA
This sequence comes from Christensenellaceae bacterium, assembly GCA_045589135.1. Taxonomy (GTDB): domain Bacteria; phylum Bacillota; class Clostridia; order Christensenellales; family Borkfalkiaceae; genus CAKQKQ01. The sequence continues at coordinate 521 of JAZNFL010000167.1, read as the reverse complement.
TTTTTTTCCTCTGTAATTTATATTTTTAACTATTTTTAAATTTTTAAACTAATAATATTAAGTCGCAAACGTCATAACGCCGTCATCTTACGAATTTATCTATTTCTTTAACGAAATCGACGGGATACGGTGCAGTTTTCTCGTCGCAATAAAAAACCGAACGCACTACGCCTTGTTGCAAATTATTATGTCTGCCAAGAGGTGCGACGACCACGCTACCCGCTCTTACTTGATCAAATGCACATCTATACCAATACGTCCTTCCTACGACGTTAGGATCATCAGGAAACTCTACCGACACGTACTTATATTTATCCATCGTTTTTACAATTAAAAACTCCTTTTATTAATTTATACGCACGCCTCTGCCTTTGTAAACCACTAGCAACCATTAAATTATAAAATTTTATTTGGATAAAACAAAATTTCGATCTGCTTAATTTTTTCATTTAAAATCGCCGTTGTCAACACACCTAATATTATATAACAAAATGCGACATGTTTCAACGGTTTTACGATTT
>JAZNFL010000166.1:0-5332 GCA_045589135.1 Christensenellaceae bacterium | reverse complement strand
TTTCAGAAATCGCAAAAGAAACGGCTAAGTTCGAAGCGTCTTTGGCGACGGGACTTAAAGAGTTTAACAAATGCGTAGACGGAATAAACAGAAAAAATCAATTTATGTCTGCAAAAGATCCTTCTTACGTTCCGGAAACGGGAATCAACGGAAAGCAAGCGTTTAGATTGTACGACACGTTCGGTTTCCCTATCGAGCTTACGGTAGAAATGGCAGAAGAAGTTGGATTTACCGTCGACGTAGAGGGCTTTAATCAAGCTTTTAAAGAACACCAAGAAAAGAGCAAACAACAAGGCACGTTTAAGAGTGGTCTTGCAGATACCGGAGAAGAAACTACCAAGCTCCACACTGCTACCCACCTTCTTCACGCAGGGCTTAGAAAAGTTTTATCCAACACCGTTGGACAAAAGGGTTCTAACATCACTCCGGAAAGACTTCGTTTCGACTTTAATTTTGATCGTCCGATGACGGCGGAAGAAATCTCTGCGGTAGAAGCATTCGTAAACGACGCAATTAAGGCGGATTATCCTATAACCATGGAAGAAACCACCGTAGCAAAGGCAAAAGAAGACGGAGCTATAGGACTTTTCGAATCTAAGTACGGAGAAACCGTAAAGGTTTACACCATGGGACCTGCTTCTAAAGAAATTTGTGGTGGTCCACACGCTAAGTCCACGGGAGAACTCGGACAGTTTAAAATCGTAAAAGAACAGTCGAGTTCGGCAGGGGTTAGAAGAATTAAAGCCGTATTGGTAAAATAAGTAAAATGCGAGAGTTCTTTCTCGTTTAAAAATAAGGTTTCGCATAATGGCTTTGCTTTATAACGACCGTTAGATTTGCTTAAAATTTGCAAGATACGGGTTAGAAGTTTTAACGGAAAAAAGTCTTTGCAACACCAAACAAAAACAATCTTAAAGAGGTATAAAATGGCAGAAAAAATCATCGTAACCGAAGAAGGTTATAAAAAATTACAAGAGAGATTAGACTATCTTAAATACACCATGCGTCCGGAAATAACCGGAAGAATTAAAGTCGCAAGAGATTTCGGCGACTTATCCGAAAACGCAGAATACGCTGCAGCAAAAGACGAACAAGCTTTAATCGAAAGCGAAATCGCAGAACTCGAAGCAAAGCTTAAAGTTGCAGAAATCGTAAAAACTGCAGGTCTTAACAAAGACATGGTATCCGTAGGATGCAAAGTTTTAGTTCAAAAAGACGGAAAAGAAATTGAATACGAAATCGTCGGTACGAGTGAAGCGGATATTTATCAAAACAAAATTTCTAACGAATCTCCTTTAGGGGCGTCTTTAATCGGCAAAAAAGAAGGGGACGTAGCTAACGTCGTTGCTCCTGCAAGAAAGTACGAGGTTAAAGTTTTAAAGATTACGTATTAATATTGCATAAGTATGAACGACAAAATAACGAAAAAACGCCTTGCTAATCTCATATCTTACGATTGGTTTTTAATTTGCGTATTTATTGTTATAGCAATAGTGTTGTGGTCGGTTTTGTTTACGACGTTTGCACCTAAGACGACTTTGGGACAACAGTTTTACTTTTACGTTTACGGAGAGATGTATTCTCCTAACGGAGAAAAACTCTTGTCCGACGCACAAAAAAACGGTTATTTGTCGTACGACGTAAGACAAAAAAACTTTAGTCAAGTTTCCGGACAAAACGCAGAAACTCAAATTCTTTCTTGGCTCAGCGTTGGGCAAGGGGACGTTTTGGCGGTCACGGAAGAAACTTTTCCTTTTGCTTCGACGGCGTATTACGACTTAAAACAAATGGTATCCGACGCAAAGGAATATTGCTTGTCTTACGGCACGAGTGCAGACGGAAAAACCTTTATGCCCGACGAAAGGAAAATAGCAGTGTTGTTTTCAGAGAGAAAATCTGACGACAAGAGATTTAAGACGCAAGAACAAAAAGAGCGTGGAGCGGAATTAGAAGTCCAAAGAATTTGCTCGTTATGGAAAAGTGCTTACAATATAGAGAGCTATTTTGAGTATTGCAGTTTAAACGGAATAGACCTTTTTAAATATGCTGTCGTTACCGAAGAAGAGGTAGTGTTTTTGCAAGCCAATCCAAAAGAGGAAGGAAAGGATCAAGACGAAAAATATATTTTATCCGAAGAAGATTGGCAAAGGCTTAAAAAACCGTACGGATTAGACGTTTCTAAGCTTGTAGGAGGCAAAAGCTTTATAGAAGTCGCTTACAGATATAAAGAAGACCAAGATGGAGAGCTTACCGTAAAGACGGCGGAAGGGATTTACCTTTGCGTGTTGGATTATAGAACGGTTCAAGAACATCTTCAGTTCGAGGCGGTAACATTTATAGACTACGTAGTTAAGACTTACGGTGGTTACGATTGTTTTAAGGTAACCGATTAATAAATTTAATTTTAGGGATTATAAAAATGAGAGGTTGGTTTATAACTTTCGAGGGAGGAGAAGGCTCCGGAAAGTCTACACAACTCAATATGCTCAGAGAGTATTTGCAAAGAGCAAATGCAGATTTTGTATATACTAGAGAACCCGGCGGAACGGACGTGTCGGAAAAAATCCGCAATCTCGTCTTAGACGTCAACAATAAAAGCATGGTGGACGAATGCGAAGCATTGTTGTATTCTGCGGCAAGAGCACAACTCGTAAAGGAGTTTATTCTTCCTGCGGTAGAGGGCGGAAAGTTAGTCGTTTGCGACAGATATATAGATTCTTCCGTAGTGTATCAAGGATACGCCAGAGGTTTAGGGGTGGATTTTGTAGAAAAGATAAACGCATACGCAGTGCAAAATTGTATGCCGGACGTAACCTTCTTTTTGGATATTTCTCCAAAAGACGCTTTCGCCCGCAAGGGTGGAGCAGATAAGGACGACAGATTAGAGATGTCCGGACAAGAGTTTCATCAAAAGGTGTACGAAGGATACCTTCTTTGTGCAGAAAAATACCCCGACAGAATAATTAGGATAGACAGTACTCTCTCCGCACAAGAAGTACACGACCAAATAATACAAGTTTTAAAAAGTAAAGGAATAATCGCATAATGGGAAAAACTCTGCTCTTAAAAACCAACGCTTATAAAATTGTCGCAAAGGACGTAAAAAACGACAATTTAAGCCATGCGTATCTCGTTTTATGCCAAGACGAAGGGTGTTTAAGAGAGTATTTAAAGGAGTTTGCAAAGCTTATCGTAAGCGGAAAAGAAGATTACGAAGAAACTTCGAGAGAGATTACTCTTATCGAAAAAGAACGCCATCCCGACGTTACGATATACCCTGCAGAAAACAAAAAGATAGTTGTAGAAGATATAGATAACTTAGTAGAAAATTCTTACGTAAAGCCGTTAGAGAGCAAAAACAGAATTTTTATATTGGTAAACGCTTCTTTAATGAACGCTCAGTCCCAAAACAAACTCTTAAAGACTTTAGAAGAGCCCCCCAAAGGCGTTTGTATTTTGATAGGGGCAACCGGAGAAGCGAGGATTTTGCCCACCGTTTTGTCAAGGGTAAAAAAGCTTTCTTTGCCGACTTTTACAGAAGAAGATTTATTTGCGGAAATGAGTCCTTTTTACAAAGACCATAAAAAGTTAAAAACGGCAATAGCTTTAAGTGGTGGAAAAAAAGGAGAAGCAATGCGTATTTACGGAGAAGAAACGGCTTTAAAAATGAGAGATTTTGCAGTTGACGTATTGCTTAATATGGACAACAGTAAAAAGGTTTTAGAGTTTTCTTGCCAAATAAACAAAGACAACGTCAATTCTTTTTTAGTTGCATTAGAAACGGTCATAAGGGACGTTTTAGTGGTAAAAGAAGGTGGCAAAGCAATAGTTTTAACAAAGGAAGAATTGAGAGATTTACAAGAGGTATCGGAGCAATTTAAGACGGGTGCGTTACTTGAAATTTTGGATAGAATAAACGATTTAAACAGAGCGAGATACTTTAATTCTAACGTCAACATGACGGCAGACGAAGCACTTTTTTGTGTGCTGGAGGAGAAATATAAATGGCAAAAATTGTAGGAATTAAGTTCAACCATTCCGGAAAAGTTTACTACTTTGACCCCGCAACGGAAGTTTACAAAAAAGGGGAAGGCGTAGTAGTAGAAACGGCTCGTGGATTGGAATTTGGAACTGTAGTAATAGAGCCCAAAGAGGTTGACGAAAGCGAAATCGTCCAACCGTTAAAGCCTATTTTAAGAAGGGCAAACCAAAGAGATAAAGAAAGGGTAAAAATAAACGAAGCAAAAGTTCCGGAAGCGTTAAAAATAATGGAACAAAAGGTAAAAGATCACGGGCTAAACATGAAGCTTATCGACGCAGAATTTACCTTTGATAACAGCAAGGTGATTTTCTACTTTACCGCTCCCGGCAGAATAGATTTCAGAGAACTCGTCAAAGACTTGGCGGCTACTTTCCGCATAAGAATAGAGTTGCGTCAAGTTGGCATAAGGGACGAAGCAAAGCTTTTGGGCGGAATTGCTCCTTGCGGAAGAGTTTGTTGTTGTGCAGGTAGCATAACCGACTTTAAAAAAGTTACCATTAAGATGGCAAAGATGCAAGGGCTTTCTTTAAATCCTACCAAGATAAGTGGACTTTGCGGTAGACTTATGTGTTGCTTAGCGTACGAAAACGAGCATTATTCTCAAACCTTTAAAAAGATGCCTAAAATCGGTAGCGAAGTAAAAACTCCCGAAGGAAAAGCCGCCGTTATAGCAAATAACATGTTAAAGCTTTTAGTAAGGGTAAAGATAGACAAGGGAGAAGGCAACTTTGTCTATAACGAGTTCCCATTAAAGGATATAAAGGTGGAAAAACGCAATAGAGAAGAAGACGTCGACGATAAAGTAGATAACGACGTTAAGGAACTTTTAGATAACGATTAATAACGCATATGCGTCGTTAATATAAACAATTATGGAGGTAAAAATCATGGCTTACAAAATTTCTGATGAATGCATCTCTTGTGGTGCATGTGCAGAAGGATGTCCCGTAAACGCTATCGCTGCAGGCGATACTAAGTACGTTATCGATGCAGAAACTTGCATTGATTGTGGCGCTTGCGAAGGTGCATGCCCTGTAGGAGCAGCTCAGGCTGAATAATTTACTTAAAGATAAAAGGCGTGTGCCTAACGGCATACGCCTTTTACCATTTATAAATTTTGTGTAAATACTTTTTCGTTTAGTTTATATTGTCTTTTAGGCTCGGGTTTAAAAGCTTAAAAGCCGTAAATATTGTTTTATAGAGTAAAGTAATTAAGAAAAGAAAATATGTTTTAAGACAAAATTAAGGGTTTGTTTAGGTTTGTATTATAATTTTTTGTTTATCAAAAGG
>JAZNFL010000165.1:0-16846 GCA_045589135.1 Christensenellaceae bacterium | reverse complement strand
GCTTTGCCCATTTCTCCGCCCAAAGCGTCGATTTCTCTTACGAGATGACCTTTAGCCGTTCCGCCAATAGACGGGTTGCAAGCCATATACGCTATATTGTTGAGATCCACCGTCAAAAGGGCGGTTTTATTGCCCGTTCTTGCAAGAGCCAAAGCGGCTTCGCATCCGGCGTGTCCTGCACCTATTACGACGGCGTCGAAATTTTCTGTTAAATAATTAGTATGCATATTATTTTTTGAGTATTAAATGTTTAAGGTCGTTTACGTTCGTCTCTATACGAGTGTTGGTTTTAAGTTCTTTGGCGATCTTATCTCTTGCGTGCATAATGGTGGTATGATCTCTACCGCCCATAGCTTGTCCAATGGTAACCAAAGGAGCGGAGATAAGCTCGGTTATAAGATATATGCAAATCTGTCGTGGCTCGACGATTTCTTTATTTTTCTTTTTGCCGATAAGGTCTTGTTTTTTAAGCTTGTAAAAAGAACAAACGGTATCTATTACGGAATTGATGGTAAAGGCTTCTTTTTGTTCTGTCGTAGAAGAATCCTTTATTGCGTCCGATGCGAGTTTTACCGTTATAGGTTCTTCTTGAAGCATAGAGGCAAATATAACTTTGTTTAACATGCCTTCTAAAGACCTAACGTCGTTTTCACTGCGTTCTGCGAGGTAAGAAGCGACTTCGAAGCTAAGAATGTGCTTCTTTTCTTCTGCCTTTCTTTGCAAAATAGCTATTTTGGTTTCTAAGTCGGGTGGAAGCACTTGTGCCATAAGTCCGCCTTCGAAACGGGTTTTTAATCTGTCTTCTAAAAGTTCGATTTCTTTAGGTTGGCAGTCTGCTGATAAAATTATTTGCTTTTTTTGGTTGTAGAGTTCGTTAAAGGTATGGAAGAACTCTTCTTGCGTCGACTGCTTTCTCGATAAAAACTGAACGTCGTCTATAATGAGCATATCGACGTTTCTGTATTTATTTCTAAAACTTTGACCATCGCCCTTTCCGTGGCGAATGTTTTGTATAAGGTCGTTTGTAAACTTTTCGCAAGTGGCGTAAAGAATGTTTTTGGTTGGATTGCAAGTCTTTACGTAGTTTGCGATTGCGTGCATTATGTGGGTTTTTCCAAGCCCGGAGTTGCCGTATATAAAAAGTGGGTTAAAAGCGTCCCCGGGGTTGTTTGCAACGGCGTGTGCAGCGCTGTATAAAAGTCTGTTGGAATTGCCTACGACGAAGGAGTCGAAGGTGTACTTTGGATCTATCGGCGTGGACTCTATCTCGTCTGCGGAAGAGTATCCTTTAAGAGTCAAATAATCTTCGTTGCTCTCTCCTATGTGTATCTCTATATCGGATATGCCTATGTTGCATTTTTCGATAGCCGTTCTTATCTTGTCTAAAAATTTAGACGCAATAGTTTCGGCAAAGGTTACCGAAGGAGAACAAAGAATTATTTTAGAGCCGTTTACGCCGATTGGTTTAAGTCTTTTGATATGAGTTTCTATAGTTATTTCTGAAACGTGTTGTTCAAGTTCTTCCATAACTTTTTTCCATAAAATTTCGTAATTTTCCATTGTAAACCTCTTAGTTGTTTTGGTAGCGTCGACGGTTTATTTTTGTGTTGCCCCTAAACTTAGGGTAAAGCGAGTTAGTAAAAATAATAATTTTTCGGAAGAACTCCAAAATTGCGTCCGCAAATAATATTTTATAACGGCAAATAAAACCGAAACCGATTGACATAAAATTAATAAATATATATAATTATAACTGTAAGATTAAAAAAAATCAAGTTAATACGGGTAGGAAATATATGTACATTAAAAAACTTCGCTTAAACAACTACAGAAATTACTGTGACTCTGTGTTTGAGTTTTCGCCCGGATTTAACGTTTTGTGTGGCAATAACGCCCAAGGCAAGACAAATTGCGCAGAGGCGATTTTTTATCTTTGCACGGGGTATTCGCCAAGGGCGACGAGAGATAAACAAGTTATAAAATACGGAGAAGAAAAGGCCACTATAGACGGACTTGCAACGTCTTGCTACGGCGACGTAAACGTCAAGATAGATTTTTATAAGTCGGACAAAAAAAGCATAAAGATAAACGGAGTAGAGATAAGCAAAATAGGAGAGCTTTTAGGAAACGTCCATTCGGTATTTTTTAACCCGGGGGAGTTAAAGCTTATTCAAGAAGCTCCGGAAGACCGCAGAAGATTTATGGATATATCTCTATCGCAAATATCCAAAAACTATTTTTACGCTTTGCAGAGATATAAAAAGATTTTAACGCAAAGAAACAATTTGCTTAAAGACGAGGACGAAGAAACGGTTTTGGCGACCATACCCGTATGGGACCAACAACTCGTAATATACGCATCCGAAATTATCGCATCAAGAAACGAATTTATAAGCGTTCTTGCTCCTTACGCAAAACAAGCTCATAAATTTATAACCCAAGACAGAGAAGAATTAGAGATTGCTTGCGATCATAAGTTTACGGGCGACAGAGAACAAATTGCTAAAGATTTGGCGATTGCTTTAAAAGAAAGATTGCCTAAGGATTTAATTTTAGGTTATACGTCCATAGGACCTCACAGGGACGACTTAAAGATAAAGGTAAACGGAGAAGACGTCAAAAGTTACGGTTCGCAAGGGCAACAGAGGACGGCGGCGATTTCTTTAAAGTTAGCAGAAACGGAGATATTTAAGGACTACTTTGGAGAGTATCCCGTACTTATTTTAGACGACGCCATGAGCGAACTCGACAAAAACAGACAAAAGACTCTTTTAAAAAGAGCAGAGGGAATGCAAGTAATTATAACTTGTACGCACGTGGACGAAGAAGTCTTTAAAGATTGTTCGTATAACTTAATAAAAATTAAAGACGGAAGCATAGACGCTTAGACAAAATTACCGAGTGCGTTTATTGTAAAAACGGCAAATATTACGAGTTTTATGGCAAAGAGTTTAAGAAAAAGCAACAGTTTTAAACAAACTGACTAAGTGCGATTTATTGTAAAAAAATAAAAGAGAGATAAAGTTATGGATAAAAATTACAAAAAAGCAGTTATAAATAATCAAGAAACCATCGTTGCAACCGCAGAAGCAAAATCGACTAAGAGCTTCGTGTCCAACATGACGGCAATAGTTATAATAGCACTTTTAAGCTTAATAGGAGATTGTTTTTTCGTAGGGGTAAGTATTGCAGTTGGCATTGCCGATAAGTCGGACAGCTGGATAATAATAGTTTTTATATGTTCTTTGATAATCCATCTCGTTCCGGAGATTTATTGGCTCAGCAAAATTTTCGAAAAGCAGGTAAAATTAGATGCGACCGTTTATTACGTTACCGACGAAAGAGTGTTGGGGGCGTTTAAAAAAGATCAAGCGTATAACGTAGAACAAATTTTTGTAAAAGAGATAAAGTCTTTTAAGGTAAAAAGCGCCTTTATGGGTAAAATTTTAAAATTGAGCGACGTCGTTATTTTTACCGAATCTGACAAGTTTACGATGTACGGATTGAGTAATTTTGATAAAATCGTAGAAGTTTTGGGCGAAGTTGTCATCAAAAACGAAGAAGCACGCCTTTTGGCACTTAACGAAACCACGGAAGAAAACCCAACGCAAGAATAAGATAAAATTCAACTTAATTTGTTTGGTTTGTATTTAAAGTGTTGTTTGTTTTAGTTTAGGGCGACAATTTAGGGTAAACGTAATTTTTTTATAATAATTTTTTATAAGTAAGTCTGCAATCTAACTGCAGACTTATTTTTTGTCTTATAAAGTTTGTTTTTGTTTTTTAAATTAATTTTGCACAAAATTTCCAGGTTTGCAAATTTTGTGTGTTTTTAAATCTTTTTAGCAGGGTAGGGTTGAGTTTTGGACACTAAAGGTTAAGAAAGGCACATGGTTATATAAGCTAAATCGAGAATAAAATAAGCGCTTGATATATATATTAATATATGCGGAGAAGGTCTATGTCTTTTTTAGAAAATATAAGCCGATTTGTCGTTGGAGAAGAAGCGTTTGTTTGCGATTACAGATATTGTGTTTACGGCACGAGCGGAGGATACTTCGAAGGAGTAACGGGAGTGGAGTTTTATAGCAAAAGACGAATAGAATTGCAAATAAAGGGTGGAAAAATAGTCGTTATGGGAGATAATTTGTATATTGCAAAACTTTGCCGTAGCGACGTCGCAATAAAGGGAGAAATAAAAAACGTCGAGGTGGTTATATGAGATTTTATACTGCTACTATAACCGTAGACGGAGGGAACTTTCCGTTACTTTTAAAAAGACTACGGGATAAAGGGGTAGACGTTTTAAACGTAAAAAAAGTAGGTTTTAGAAGAATAAGTATTACTATTAATAAAAAAGACTTATCTATATATTTTGCAATTTCAAAAAATATGTGGTATAATAAATCGGTAGAATACGGAGGCTTGCTATATTTTTTGCAAAAAATATGGTTAAATTCCGGCGTGATAATCGGCATGGTTTTGTTTTTAATAATAAACGTTTTTGCCGAAGGTTTAGTGCTTGGTATCGACTTAGAAGGTGACGGAAGTTATTTTTACAGCGAAATATCTACCGTTTTAAATAAACACGGAATCGACAAGTTTTCTGTTGTGACGAAAAAAGATTTGCAAGACGTCGAAAGGGATATTTTACTTTCTTCTCCGCTAGTTGCCTTTGCTACGGTAAAAAAGAACGGAACCAGATTATCCGTAGAGGTTGTAAAAGCCAAAGAACCCGTCAAAAAATTGGATACTTCAATAGAAAACGTAGTGGCGTTAAACGATTGTAAAATAATAGAGATAAAGGTATACCGAGGGACTAAGTTAAAAGACGAAGGCGACACGGTTTTAAAGGGAGAAGTAATAGTTGGTGGTTATTACGTCTTTAAAGAAGAACTTTTTAAGACGTACGTCGTCGGTAAAGTAGTAGTAGAATCATTTTTTACCTATCGTTACGATACGGAGTTTGCTCCGACGGAAGAAGTAATTTCTTTAGCCGTGGCTATTGCAAAAAATCAGCTCGACAAAGAAGTCGTTAAAACGGATGTGTCTATAGACAAAAACGGAGTGTCTGTTACTTTATATTACAGAGAGATGCTCATTGGAGGATAAATTGGCAAAAGTAAATTCTGTCGTAAACGTTCCGAGTGTGGAAACCATGTCGGTTTTAGTCGGGGTTATAGACGAAAATCTCAACTTAATAGCAGAAAACACTTATACGGAGATTTCGGTCTTTGGACAAGAGATAAAAATCTCCGGAGAAGAAAGTTGCGTGGCTTTGGCAGAAAGGGTTTTAAATAAACTCGTCGATATAATTTCTTCCGGAGAAGCCGTAGATAAGTCCAGGATAATTTACTGTATAGAAATGGCTAAGGACGGCGGTTTGGACGGTTTAGAAAAGGTAATGAGCGGAGTCGTTGCGGTAACTGCAAGAGGAAAACAAATCAAGTGCAAGACAGTAGGACAAAAAAAATATATCGAGGCGATAAAAAACAACACCGTCGTATTCGGTGTCGGTCCTGCCGGTACGGGTAAGACGTATTTGGCTGTTGCGATGGCTGTTGCTGCGTATAAATCTAAAATTATCGAAAAGATTATTTTGACCAGACCTGCCGTAGAAGCGGGAGAAAGTCTTGGGTTTTTGCCTGGGGATTTGCAGTCTAAAGTCGATCCGTATTTAAGACCTTTATACGATGCTTTGCAAGAGATGTTTGGGTTAGAGACTTATCAAAAATTAGTCGAAAGAGGCAATATAGAAGTTGCCCCGTTAGCTTATATGAGGGGTAGAACTTTAAACAATGCTTTTATCATTTTGGACGAAGCGCAAAACACCACCAAAGAACAAATGAAGATGTTTTTAACCCGTATGGGAGAAGGCAGTAAAATGGTCGTCACGGGGGACGTAACGCAAATAGATTTACCCGTCGGCAAAAAAAGCGGACTTAAACACGCTGTTTCTATATTAAAAAACATCAAAGGTATAGAGAGCGTAATGCTCACGGCAAAGGACGTTGTAAGGCATCCTTTGGTAATGCAAATAATAAACGCATACACTAAATCGGAAGAAGCGTCAGAAAAGTTTAAAGAAACTTTTACTGACAAAAAGATAAAATACTAAAAGAGGAATTGATTATGCTTAAGCAGTCTTATAAGATTAAACCTTGGAAGACGTCGGATCACGTAAAAAAAGTCCTTTTATTTTTATTCGGTACGATATTGGTTTTAGGATTTTTCGTGGTTTCGATTTATTCAAACAGCAACAACAAGCAAGAATTTGTAAATTATTTTACAAATGCCAAGACAAGACAAGATTTTTTATATCTCGTCGTCGAAACTTGTATTTTGGTTGCAATAATGTACATGTATTTTTTCTTCGAAGAAAGGGATTTTATTAAATCGTCTTCGAGCGTAATACTTGTATTTGCAATTATTCTCTTATCGCTCGTCGCATCGTTTTTAATAGGTAAGTATATAGATATCTACGCTCGTCCGTTTGCCCTTTGCGCCTTGCTTGCGCTTATGCTTACGGATAGACGTTCGGCTATGTTTATCAATATCGTAGTTTGTATACTTACGTTTATAATGGATACGTTTACAAATATAACCTTTGCGTCAGAAAAAGCCGTGTACTCTGCGCTTATTCTTCAGTTTACGTGCGGTATTTTAGGCATATATTTGATAAACGAAGTTATTTCCAGAGCAAAAGTATTCGTTTTGGGATCTTGCATTTCTATTCCAACGGTCATTTGCGTTGCAATATTAGAAGTTATACCTAATTCAGAAAATTGGCTTATATTACTTGCGTACAGTATTTGTTCCGGACTTTTTTCCGTAATACTCATGATGATTTTACTCCCTACGATGGAATATATCTTTAACGTGGTTACAGATTATAGGTTGTCAGAGATAACTGATAGTAACGCAAAGCTTATAAAGAAGCTTAGATCAAACGCTCCCGGAACGTATCAACACTGTATAGTCGTATCAACGCTTGCGCAAGCGTGTGCAATAGCCATTGGAGAAAAGGCGATAATCGCAAGAGCAGCAGCGTATTATCACGATATGGGCAAACTTAAAAACCCAGAGTTTTATACGGAAAACCAAACGGGAGAAAATCCACACAACGGTCTTACTCCTGAGCTTTCTGCAGACATAATAAGATCCCATGCTTTAGACGGATACGATCTCATAAAAAGACACAATTTGCCGAGATTTTTATCCGACGTAGCAATTCAACACCACGGAACTTTGCCTATAAAGTATTTTTACGCAAAGGCAAAGAGATATACCGATAACGAAGTAGACATAAGGACGTATTCTTATCAAGGACCAAAGCCTCAAACCAAAATTGCCGCAATAATAATGATTTGTGACGCATCCGAAGCAAAGGTAAGGTCTATGAACGACCGTTCGCCCGAAAAGGTGGATAAGGCGGTAAGAGAGATTATAGAAGAAAGAATGGATCTCGACCAGTTTACCGAATGCGACATTACTTTACACGAGATAGAGATTATTCGTAAAGCAATAGTAGAAAACATCGCAGGTATATATCACGACAGAGTTAAGTATCCTAAGTTAAGAATAAGAAAAACTACGGGGTCGGAGGGCTAAAATGGCAAGTATTAAAATTTTATGCGATTGTCCCAAAACGGATTTTACAAATGCGGCTAAAGGAGTGCTTTCGGTGTTAAACCAAAGATCGAAGTATACGGTAGAATTGGTTTTTGCAGAAGAAGACGAAATACGCCAAGTAAATAAAGAACAAAGAGGTGTAGACGAAGTTACCGACGTTTTGTCCTTTCCAACTTTAGACGGGGTAAGGGGTAAAAGCATAAAGATGTCCGATTTTCCTTACGATTACGATATAGAAAACGGCGGAATTTTTTTGGGTTCGATAATGATATGTCTTCAAAGAGCAAAGGCGCAGGCTGAAGAATTCGGTCATAGCCAAGAAAGAGAGTATAACTATCTTTTCGTTCACGGGTTGTTGCATTTGTTTGGATACGACCATATGGAAGACGAAGACAAAAAGCAAATGAGAGCTTTAGAAGAAAAAGTTATGGATAAGCTTAAATTGACGAGGTAAAAATGAGAAGTGGAACGGTAGCGGTGGTAGGCAGAGCAAATGCCGGAAAATCCACCTTGATAAACGTTTTGGTTGGAGAAAAGGTATCCATAGTTTCTCCAAAGCCACAGACGACGAGAGAAAGAATTTTAGGAATATTGACTACGGACGATTATCAAATAGTATTCGAAGACACTCCCGGTGTGTACAAAGCGTCTACGCTTTTAAATCAAAGAATGCAAAAGAGCGTCAATAAGACGGCAAAAGACGTGGATTTAGTATTGTTCGTCATAGACGGACACGCAGGGGTAAAAGAAGAGGATTTAAATTTATTAAAAAAATTCACTTCCGGAAGCGTTCCGGTGCTCGTTGCCTTTACAAAGACGGATATTATGCCTAAAGAAAATATCCCAATCGGTTTAAGTGCCTTTACAGACGTCGGTCCGACTGTGGATATTATTCCTATATCGGCACGCAAAGGCAAAAATATAAAAATTCTTTTAGAAACGATAGTTAAAAATTTGCCGGAGCAAGAAAAAATCTACGAGCAAGATATAGTTTCGGACAAGTCCGAAAAATTTATGGTCGCAGAAATAATGAGAGAAAAACTTCTTTTAAAATACGACAAAGAAATCCCACACGGGGTTGCGGTTTTGGTCAATGAGTTTAAGAGAAGAGAAAACGGCATTTACGACGTAAATCTCGATATCGTTTGCGAAAAACAAAACCACAAAGCCATAATTATAGGCAAGTGCGGAAGGGCGTTAAAAGAAGTAAGTTCGTTTGCAAGAGAAGGAATGGAAAAGTTCCTCGGAGCAAAGGTTTTCTTGACGGTATTCGTCAAGGTCAAAGAGAGTTGGAGAGATAATCCGTCGCTTTTAAAAGAATACGGTTACGGAGAATCGGAATTTAACTGAGTTATTTAAAGATAAACAAGGTAAGATTTAAGTTTTTATCCGTCGTATATAATTGCGATAAGACTAAAAAGACGGTAGAAAACCTAAAAACATTCGGTTGGTCAAAAGTTTTACATAATATAGCCTTCCTTTAAACATAATAACGTTGGAGGGACTTACATGGAAGAAAAAAATACGCCGGCAAAAATGGCGTGGAAACTTTTCGAAAAAACCGGAAAACCAGGGTATTACAGACTTTATAAAAAATTGAGTCGGGACGAATAGTTTAATGGAAGTAAAAGTAAATGCAGTAGTGTTGCGCTCGGTAGATTATAAGGACAACGATAAAATAGTAACGTTGTTTTCTTTAGAAAAAGGCATCGTTTGTGCAGGAGTAAAAGGGGTTAAAAAGGCGGGCTCTAAGTTGAAGTTTGCCGTAGAACCTTTCTGTTTTGCAGAATACGTATTTGCCGAAAAAGGCGATAGACTTACCGTTACGCAAGCAACTCAATTGGACAGTTTTTACAATATAAGGCTGGATATAAAAAAGTATTATTCCGCTTGTGCGGTGACGGAATTTTTAATGCAGACTTTGTACGAAGGCGTGCCATCGCCGGAACTTTTTTTACTCGTTTGCGATACGTTAAAAAAGATAGCTTATTCTATAGAAAACCCAAAAATTTTGCTTGCGGATTTTTTTGTAAAGGCTTTAAAGATTCACGGATATGCGATGAGCTTTAACGGGTGCAGAATTTGCGGAGGACAAATAGTAGGTAGATCTTTTTTCGATTTCGAAACGGGCGGAGCAGAGTGCGTCGATTGTCATACGGAGGCTTCCGTCGAGTGCAACGTAGAAACGTATAATTTGTTAAGGTGTTTAGAGGTCGACGGCATAGATACGGTTGACACCCTTAAAATTCCACCTATGATAGAAAAAAAGGTTTTAAGACTTTTAGATTATTACTTAAAACTCAAGACGGGCGCAGAAATTGGCTCGTTAAAAACTCTTATCAATATGTAGTTAGACGCTATTGTTGATAAGAGACTTTTTATTTTGTAACGGTTACGATACATTTACAGGGCGAAAGTATCTTTAGTGCCAAAAGTTAGCAGTAGAAAAGATATTGTTTAACGGCTGATTTAATTATAGGATTAACACTCAATTTTTTTATCAATATATAGAAAGGTGTATTTAGAGGGCTTTATAAGAGGAGATTTTAATAAGAGCAAACG
This sequence comes from Christensenellaceae bacterium, assembly GCA_045589135.1. Taxonomy (GTDB): domain Bacteria; phylum Bacillota; class Clostridia; order Christensenellales; family Borkfalkiaceae; genus CAKQKQ01. Next base: position 6,652 of record JAZNFL010000165.1, on the reverse strand, counting down.
TTTAGGACGGGCACTTTAGATTAGAAGACGAGTCAAGCGCTTGTAAAAGGCTTTGTAGAGATTATGTGTAAAGCCCGCTTTATCGGCTTAGACGAAACAAAAATGGAAAAACGGTTAGATTGATAAAAACAAACGGACAAGTATTTTTAAGAAGAGATTTGCTAAATATGCAATTTTTTATAAAAAAATTTCTAAAATATAAAAAAAATGTCAAAAATAATTAAAAATAACCATAAATGGTTAAAAACGATTGAAAATTATTTAGATATGTTGTACAATATTATAGTAAAAAATCGGGACTTAATAAGTCCACAAAAATCTTTATTTAGACTGCCAAGGCAGTTTCAGGAGGATAGTTTATGAAGTATGTTTATCTTTTTAGCGAAGGTAACGGCAAAATGCGTGAACTTCTCGGCGGTAAAGGTGCAAACCTTGCAGAAATGACCAACTTAGGTCTTCCTGTTCCTCATGGCTTTACCATTACCACGGAAGCATGTACTAAGTATTACGATGACGGAAAGAAAATCAACGAAGAAATCCAAGCTCAAATTATGGAATACATAACCAAGCTTGAAGAAATCGCCGGAATGAAGTTCGGCGACAAGTCTAACCCACTTCTCGTTTCCGTTCGTTCTGGAGCAAGAGCATCAATGCCAGGCATGATGGACACTATTTTAAACCTCGGTCTTAACGACGAAGTTGTAGAAGTCCTTGCAGCTAAGTCCGGCAACCCAAGATGGGCATGGGACTGCTACAGAAGATTTATTCAAATGTATTCCGACGTAGTTATGGAAGTCGGCAAAAAGTATTTCGAAGAGCTCATCGACGAACTCAAAAAAGAAAGGGGAGTAGTTCAAGATACAGAACTCACCGCAGAAGATCTCAAAACTCTTGCATATCAATTTAAGCAAGAATACGAAGCAAAGATCGGACAACCGTTCCCTGCAGATCCAAAAGCTCAACTTATGGGCGCTGTAGAAGCAGTATTCCGTTCTTGGGATAACCCAAGAGCTAACGTTTACAGAAGAGATAACGATATCCCATATTCTTGGGGTACGGCAGTAAACGTTCAAATGATGGCTTTCGGTAACATGGGAGAAACTTCCGGTACGGGCGTTGCCTTCACCAGAGATCCTGCAACGGGAGAAAAGGGCCTTATGGGAGAATTCCTCATGAACGCTCAAGGCGAAGACGTAGTTGCCGGTGTAAGAACTCCTCAACCTATCGCACAACTCGAACAAGTTATGCCGGAAGTATATCAACAATTCGTTGACGTATGTAAAATTTTAGAAAACCACTACAGAGATATGCAAGATATGGAGTTTACTATTCAAGATAAAAAACTCTATATGCTTCAAACCCGTAACGGTAAGAGAACTGCAAAAGCAGCACTCAAAATCGCTTGCGATCTCGTAGACGAAGGAATGATTTCTGAACAAGAAGCCGTTCTTATGATAGATCCAAGAAACTTAGACACTCTTTTACACCCACAATTCGATGCTAAAGCTTTAAAGGCTACTAAGCCTATCGGTAAAGCTCTTCCTGCTTCTCCGGGAGCTGCTTGCGGTAAAATCGTATTTAGCGCAGAAGATGCAAAAGCTTGGAAAGAAAGAGGAGAAAAGGTTGTTCTTGTAAGATTAGAAACATCTCCGGAAGACATCGAAGGTATGAAGGCCGCTCAAGGTATATTGACCGTAAGAGGCGGTATGACTTCTCACGCAGCAGTAGTTGCAAGAGGTATGGGTACTTGTTGTGTTTCTGGTTGTACAGAAATAACCATGGACGAAGAAGGCAAGAAGTTCGAGCTCGCAGGTAAGGTTTACCACGAAGGAGACTGCATTTCTCTCGACGGTTCTACCGGCAACATCTACGACGGAATTATTCCTACTGTAGAAGCTTCTATTTCCGGAGAATTCGGTAGAATTATGGCTTGGGCAGACAGCTTTAGAAAACTCGGTGTAAGAACCAACGCCGACACTCCTGCAGACGCAAAGAGAGCAGCAGAACTCGGTGCAGAAGGTATCGGTCTTTGCCGTACAGAACACATGTTCTTCGAAGGCAATAGAATCGAAGCGTTTAGAGAAATGATCTGTGCTTCTACTTTAGAAGAAAGAGAAGCCGCTCTCGAAAAGATTATACCTTATCAACAAGGCGATTTCGAAAAACTTTACGAAGCTCTCGAAGGCAAGCCTGTAACTATCAGATTCCTCGATCCACCTCTTCACGAGTTCGTTCCTACAGAAGAAGCAGATATCAAAAAGCTTGCTCAATCTCAAAACAAGAGCGTAGAAGAAATCAAAGCAATAATCGCTTCCTTACACGAAGCCAACCCTATGATGGGACATAGAGGTTGCCGTCTTGCAGTAACTTATCCGGAAATTGCAAAGATGCAAACCAAAGCTGTAATTCGTGCAGCTATTAACGTTCAAAATGCTCATCCGGAATGGAAAATCGTGCCGGAAATTATGATTCCTCTCGTTGGCGAAGTAAAAGAACTTAAATTTGTTAAGCAAATAGTAGTAGAAGTAGCAAACGAAGAAATCGCAAAAGCAGGCGTAGACCTTAAGTACGAAGTAGGTACTATGATAGAAATTCCAAGAGCAGCTCTTACCGCTGATATTATCGCTCAAGAGGCAGAATTCTTCTGCTTCGGAACAAACGACCTTACTCAAATGACGTTTGGTTTCTCTAGAGACGACGCAGCTAAGTTCCTTGGCGCATATTACGATACTAAGATTTACGAAAACGATCCGTTTGCAAAGCTTGACCAAACCGGCGTAGGCAAACTTATGGATATGGCTGTAACTCTCGGTAAAGGCGTAAGACCTCAAATGCACTGTGGTATTTGTGGAGAACACGGCGGAGATCCTTCTTCTGTAGAATATTGTCATAAGATTGGTCTCGATTACGTTTCTTGTTCGCCATTTAGAGTTCCTATTGCAAGACTTGCAGCAGCACAAGCTAATATCAAAAATCCAAGAAACTAATTGAATTAAACGATAAAAACGGCGTACCACGTAGTATGCCGTTTTTCGTTAAAGATAAAAAAGAATTAAATTTTGTACAAGACGTGTAACGATTTGTTGCTGTAGAACGTTTATTATATATCAAAAAAGAGGATTAAATAATGTTAGAAGTAGGAAATAAAGCGCCGGAGTTTACGTTGCCGGACAAAAATGGTAATATGGTTTCTTTGTCGGATTTTCTCGGCAAAAAGGTGGTTTTGTATTTTTATCCTAAGGATAATACTCCAGGTTGTACTCGGCAAGCTTGTGCGTTCGCCTTTAAAAATAAGGAACTTGAAAACAAAAACGCTGTGGTTATTGGTATTAGCAAGGATAGCGTTAATTCGCACTTAAATTTTGCGACTAAGTATAATTTGCCGTTTGTTTTGCTGTCTGATACCGAGCTTTCGGTAATTAAAGCGTATGGGGTTTGGCAAGAGAAAAAGTTATACGGCAAAGTGAGTATGGGCGTTGTCAGAACGACGTTTTTAATCGACGAGCAAGGCAACGTGCAAGCAATTATGCCCAAAGTAAAACCCGACACCAACGCCGACGAAATTTTAGCGTTGTTAGAAGATTGAAACAGGAGGATTTCCATATGAAAATCGTTATCGTAGGAGGAGTTGCAGGCGGAGCAACTGCGGCGGCAAGAATAAGAAGATTAGACGAACACGCAGAAATTATTGTTTTTGAGCGTTCGAGTTTTATTTCTTACGCAAATTGTGGGTTGCCTTATTATATTGGCGATGTTATCAAGAATAAGGAAGATTTGACTTTACAAACTCCCGAAAGCTTTTATCGTCGTTTCCGTATCGTCGCAAAAGTCAATCACGAAGTAACCGACATTGATACGCAAAACAAAACCGTTTCCGTAACCGATTTAAAAACGGGTATCCGTTTTATCGAAAACTACGATAAGTTAATTTTATCTACTGGAGCAAAGCCGATTATACCCGATTTTTATATCGAAAACGAAAGAACGTTTACGCTTCGTACCGTAGAAGACACGCTTAAAATTCGTACGTTTATAGAGAAAAACCAACCGAAAACAGCAGTGGTTATAGGCGGTGGATTTATTGGGTTAGAAATGGCGGAAAACCTTGTAGAACATGGAATTAAAACGACGATTATTCAGCGTGGTAATCATCTTTTACCTACGCTTGACTGCGATTTGGCGTCCTTTATCCATGCAAATTTCCGTTATCACGGCGTACAAATATTGCTTAATGCCGACACGGAAAAATTGACGGCAAACGGCGACCAAGTTACACTTGAACTAGCTGACGGAAACAAACTCAACGCAGACATGATAGTGCTTTCCGTAGGCGTTATGCCCGAAAATACCCTTGCAAAAAAAGCAGGGTTAGAGCTTGGCGTAAAGGGGGCAATTAAGGTCAATGCTAAAATGCAAACGTCTATTCCGGATATCTATGCGGTAGGAGATGTGGTACAGGTAAAACACTTTATTTCGGGGCAGGATTCGGTAATTTCTTTGGCGGGACCAGCCAATAAGCAAGGACGTATTGTTGCCGATAATATCTGTGGGCTTAATAGCGAATATACAGGTTCGCAAGGCTCGTCCGTGATTAAATTATTTGATATGACGGTGGCGACCACGGGGATAAACGAACAACAAGCCAAAGCAAACGGCTACGAATACGAAAAGGTTATTTTAACGCAAAACTCGCATGCCGGGTATTACCCAAACGCAACGGCAATGACCGTTAAACTTATTTTTGAAAAGGAAACTTATAAGATTTTGGGTTCACAAATCGTCGGTTACGACGGCGTAGATAAACGCATTGACGTTATTGCTACGGCAATTAGGGCAGGTATTAAAGCGGACGAATTAAAAGATTTAGACCTTGCGTACGCTCCGCCGTACTCTTCGGCTAAAGACCCCGTAAATATGGTAGGTTTCGTTGTGGACAATATCAAAAACGGTATCGTAAAGCAGTTTTATTTTGAAGATATTTTTGTTTTACAAAAAAGAAAGGACGTGGTTTTGCTTGATACACGTACGCCGTTAGAATATATGCGTGGGCATGCAGACGGATTTATCAATATTCCGCTCGACGATTTAAGAGAACGATTGGGAGAGCTTGACAAAGATAAAAAAATCTACGTTATGTGTCAAAGCGGATTACGCAGTTATCTATCAACTCGTATTCTAAAGCAAAACGGCTTTGACGCATATAACTTTGCAGGTGGTTTTAGATTATACAGTAGTATCAATAACGAAGAAATTTTATCCAAACAATGCTATTCGTGTGGTATAGAAAAGTAATAAAAAAAAGAGTTTGACAAGGTTATAATTTATGGAAAAAATATGGGTCGAAATGTATAAAGCCGCAAAAGCAGTATTGAGCGATCGCAGAATTTCTGAGTATGTTACTTGTGGAGAGGTGTCTGCTGCCGTATGCTCAAAGTCAGGAAAAATATATACGGGTGTTTGTGTTGACACTTGTTCAACGCTTGGCATTTGTGCAGAAAGAAATGCTATTTTTAATATGATTACTAACGGAGAACAAGAAATTGACAAAGTTCTTTGTATTTTACCGGATGGTTCTAACGGTGCGCCTTGCGGTGCTTGTCGAGAGCTTATGGTTCAACTTATGGCAGGTAAATATTACGATATAGAAATAATGCTTGACTACTCTACAGGACGAACAATAAAACTCGGAGAGATTACACCCGAATGGTGGATTAAGTAAATTTCTTTTTATGGATATTATTATGGAAGATATTTTAATTAAAGTTTTAGTATGTTTTATTGCTAGTGCCGGGGCAGGTATCGGAACGGGTTTTGCCGGTATGAGTGCTGCCGCAGTTATAGGACCTATGCTTATAACTTTTTTGGGCGTACCTGCCTATGAGGCGGTAGGGATAGGGCTTATTAGCGACGTTTTGGCAAGCCTTGTCAGTGCATATACGTATAAAAAAAGCGGAAATTTAGACGTTAAAAACAGTTTGCCATTGCTCGTGAGCGTGCTTATTGTAACAACAATAGGAAGTTTTGTGGCTAGTTTTTTGCCCGAGCAAGCTATGAGTGGTACAATGCAAATAGCATTAATTATCATCGGATTGCGATTTCTATTAAAGCCCATCAATAAAACGAGAGAGCAATTGGAAGAAAGTTCTCCCAAAAGCAGATTTATTAAGGCGGTAATCGGAGGAATAGTCGTTGGCTTTATATGTGGTTTTGCTGGGGCTGGCGGAGGAATGATGCTGTTGCTTGTTTTAACTTCGTTCCTTGGTTATCCTATGCATTTAGCGGTTGGCACAAGCGTATTTATTATGGCGTTTACAGCACTTACGGGTGGGGTAAGTCATTTTATAATCGGAGGTATACCAGATATATTTTCTCTTGCGCTATGTGTGTTATTTACGTTGCTTTGGGCGAGGGTTGCGGCAAAAATAGCCAATAAAGCGAATGCAAAAACATTAAACCGAATTGTTGGTATCGTTATGATTGTTACTAGTGTCGTAATTTTGGCGGTAAATTATCTTTAAAATTATTGTGCAAATAAGACGTTCGAATTAGCATCACAAAAACAACGTGCAATGAATAACCGTAACTTTTGACGGTAGCGTTTTTATAATCTACAATTTTTATTTATGTGATACTTGATTTAACGGATATAAAG